>QNXS01000035.1 GCA_003978865.1 Archaeoglobus sp.
AAGCATTTGGTACCCAAAACTGATGAGAAAATCCCCCAAGACTCTAATTGTGTTTGTCCGCTTGTCTACATTACAAATGAAGGATTAATAACTAAAGAAGCACGGTGGATTGAAAACTCACCAATGCACCAAATTATGTTAAGATTTGCTTGATATGAAACCATTTAACTTCTAATCTGTAACCCAACAATTCTATCCACTTCCTTCAAAAACTTTTCCTCTGATCCTTTGGGTATTGTTGCACCAGCAGCAATACAGTGTCCCCCTCCCTTTCCACCGACTTTCTCAGCGGCAATTCTCATCACTTCTGAAAGATCAACTCCAAGTTCAACCAGCCTCTGAGTTGCTCTTCCAGACACCTTGACGCCGTCATCGGTATTAGCAAAGGCAATTATAGGTTTTTCAAGATTGGCTTTAGAGAAGTACATCCCGGCAACGATTCCAACTATTGTATCCATTATCGCATTTCCTGCATGAAAGTACTGAATGTTTTCAAGTTCTGTAATTCCAATTTCATCAACTAACTTTATTCCCTCTGATAAGTTTCTTCTATGATTTTGAAGTAGAACTCTTGCTCTTTTTAGAGCTTTCTCAAACCTCGAACTGGATATGCTCTTACACACTCCAAGACATACATCCAAACCGACATCCTCATACCCATACCTAGCAGTAGCATTAAGCAGAGTTGAGAACTCCATTGCATCTTTAAGTTCTGTACCCTCCGGCTGCTCTTTTAATATGTAAACCTCTCCAACAAGCCTTTCTATTGAACTCAGCGGATAACAGTATTTCATAAGCAGTTTTACAAGAGCTGAAGTTATCCTAATTTTTTCATTTCTTTTTAAATCAATCCATCTTCTCCACAGCTCGCCCTCTTTTGGTGGAACGCTGAGAGAAGTCATAAACTTGATAGAACCTTCCTCGCTACCACTCAAACCCGGAAGAAAAGGATCAAACGTAAACTCAAGCATCTTATAGACGGGTCTTGTTTGTTTCCCAAAAAGCCTGATATCCCTTGTTATTTCCAGAACCCCCTCCTTAACACCGTCTTTAAGAATTAACCTGTTGTAGGACAGAAGTTTTCCACTCCGAAAATCCTGCAGATCTCCAACACAGCCAACTACTGCCAAAGATGACAAATTCCTATTAGCCCTATTCATATATCTTGCCACGAGGTACGTGGATGTAGCACCTCCAAATTCGCAGCTACCATCTACACCAAAATCGTGGGGATTTAGCTGGTAGCCAACTCTCCTCAAAGGTACGTGGTGGTCAGTTATTATACATTCCACTCCATGTTTTTCTATCAAATCTATCTGCCCACTTCCCAGATCTGTGAACCATACAAATTTACCCGTATCAGCAACTTTTTCAATAGCTCCCTCATCAAGCTGTTTTATAAAAACAACTTTGCATTCAATGCCAGCGTTTATCAGAGACTGACAGGCTATAGCTCCTGAGGTTATGCCATCGGCATCAACGTGGGTTACGATAAGAACATCCTTTCTACTTTTGAGTGTTTTTGCCAGTTTGCAGGCTCTTTTGCACATCTGCTCGAACTTCAGTTTTTTCATTATTTTTTCACTCAACAAGACGGTAAATTAAGTTGCTGATTTCTCAACTTCTCAGCTAAAACAAACGGATCACTAGATACAACAGATGCTCCAGCGTACAATTCCATTCCGCCAATATCTGCTGTTTTAGTTTCAATATTTCCTCTGTCAACAAGTCTAAGCAGAATTAAGTCTTCCTCGCCAAGAGGTGGCAGATAAGCCGCAACGTTAAAGCTCATAACGCCTAAGGAATAGTAGCATTTAAGAGCGAGAGAGAGTGGCTTAGCAAATGATTTTAGTTTCTTTGAGACCATCAGTACTTCTTTTTCCTTTACAGGTGTAAGATAAACAAAAACTGACGTGTCTTCAAATTTAAACCCAAGTCTGAGTTTGTTGTGGATATAAAACAAATCTTCTAAGTACTCACTTCCATAATTCTCAAAGTATCTATTTCTGATTTTTTTGAGTTGCAGAGGTTTCGGATATGGCTCCTCAGCTATCAGTGCTTGAGCATGACCGTGTATTATACTTGCTCCGGCTCTCCAGAGGCAATTCCACATAAAAAATGGATATACTGCCTTTGGATTGTGAACGTTTGCCTTCTCAAACCACGTTTCAACAACATTGAAGATATCATCTATGACATCAACATCACTAACAAGAGGGTTGTGCTCTTTGAAGATAACTACCGCATGCATGCAATCGTACTTTGCAATGTTGCTTGCAGTCAGACAGTGTCTGCCCACAACCCTACCAAATACATCAGCCGGCGTTCTTTTTATTGCATCGCAAAAAGCACAGTCTTTAACTTCGAGATTTACTTCACTTTTCGCATCAAGAGGTCTCTTGGCTCTGAGTTCATTGAAAAGTGTGCTTTCATGACTGAGTTTGTTTGTAATTCTAACTATTCTCTGCCTTTCACATTCTCCAAATCTACTTTTAGCCCACTCCCTTATTTCCCGGGGTAAGCTTAGCTCACCATCACATGTTCTGATAGAAAATATTCTGTAAAATATTCTTCTAAATTCCTCAGACTCAGAGTTAACGATCTCCTCAATCTCAGATATTCTATGCATGAATTAATTTTACTGCTGGAAGGTTAAGTCTTTCGGCTCTTAAAAGAACGTGTATTTTACATGTTTCTCTTAGATAATCCTGAAAATTTTTAAGACTGCCACCTTCAAAACTTCGGCAATCTTTATTCCTGTTATTCTGTAAACGTACCATATACCAATGAACGTTCCTGCCATACTCCCCAAGTTTGTGAGAGCTGCTACAAGCAGAACTTTAAAGATTTTGTTCCTAAAAAGTTCTCTCAACGAACCGACATTGGTTAGTTCTTCCACATCTTTTGATGTTGGCTTCCTAACCCATGCTTCAACCAAGCCTGAAAACCATCCCGCTGCTATTGTTGGGTTTATCGATGTGAGCCAAGCAATAAGGAAAGCTGTGAGGATTGAAAAAGGATGTCCGCCGGCCAGTGCAGCACCCACCGCTGACAGAACGCCATTAATTAAAAACCAGTATATGAACGCTTTAAGCAAAAGCCTACTGCTCAGTGTTGTTGCAACTGATGCAAACATCGTAACTATCAGAACGAAAACCAAATAACCTAAAATTTTACCGTAGTTTCTTCCTTTTTTCACCTCAACGAGCAAGTTTACGGGTGGTATTCTCGATGGATTTTTCAAGTAACTTTCAATCCCTTTTTTGTGCCCAGCTCCAACAACCGCAACTATACTTGAATAGTGCTTGGATGCTTCCACCAGATTTGCAGCCATGTATGCATCTCTTTCATCTATCAGTATTTTCGCTGCAGAAGGTGCTATATCCCTGAATTCTCTAACCAAAAGCTCAAGCACATCCTCCTTGAGCATCTCATCAATATCTATTTCTTCCTCCTCAAACAAACTCTTCAGAAGGTTGTAGACAATCTTGAGCTTCTCTTTTATGGAAAGATTGCTCCAGAATCTCTTAAAAGTAATTGATATATCCCTATCAATGAGAAGAATGTCTGCCCCTATATCTTCAGCCTTCCTTATGGCTGCGAGCATTTCATCTCCGGGTTTAACCCCGTATTCTTCTCCTATTTTCCTCTGAAAGTAGCTCAGTAAAATCTGGAAAAGCAGGAGATGCGCCTCACCCCTCTTTATAACCTCAACTATTGGAACTTCCTGTTTTTTCCCCTGAAGAGCCATTAATCTCTTGTAATCAAGTTCTACAGCAACAGCCTCTGGTCTATACTCTTCTATCACGCTCAGTACTTCCTCAACACTCTTTGGTGAAACATGTGCAGTACCAACAACTACGATTTTTTTATTAATGCCAGCTTCATTTTCGATCTCTACTTCATTTTTAGTTTCACACTCTGCTTTGTTGTTTTTGCCATTTTCACAGCTTTTACCTCTATTTTTGTCAGTATTGAAAAACAAAGTTGTAATTATTCCCAATTTACCTACACCATTTGAAAGTTTTGAAGTGAATCTCACATTCATGAGAGAACTTTGGTATTAAAAAAGATTGGGGAAAATTAACACAACCAAGTAAATAGAAAGTTGAAAAGTTTGGAAGTAATGTAGATAGCCGGAAACTTAAAATAGTATGAAAAAATAGCTCGGGTAAATTGGGATGTGGAAGACATGGTATCGGACGAAATTAAAGATAGAGCCATAGCTCTTGCGGGAGCTATTTTGGAATCGGAGGAGTATAAAGACTTTATTAATAAAGAGAGCGTATTAAAAGAGGACGAGGAAGCCCAAAGGCTTCTTGCTGTTTTTCAGGAGAAGCAGAGAGAGTTTATGGCAATGCAGCTTAATGGAGAAATGAATGAACAGCTTGTTAACGAACTCAGCGAAATTCAGAATAAGCTTAACAGTATGAGCAGTGTGATAAGTTTTGTAGATTCGTATCAGAGATTCGTTAACTTGCTTGGAGAAATAGGGGAGATTATAAGCCAGGAAATACAGTTTGATTTTGGAGAGGCGTACAGAGGTTAGGATTGCTTTTAGGAGTGCCTTTATTTCAATTAGAATTATGGATTTTTTGTAAATTTTTATTTTGCTCTAACTTAATCACCACGATTCTGATGTTCATCTTTCTTTACTCCCTTCACTTTTTTGATGTAGTAAGTTATGGGACTTGAAACTCCACAGTCACCGTAGCAGTTGTGATATGTTCTCATAGTTTCGCAAGAGGGACAAACGTATTCAGAGCCTTTTCCCCTATATCCAGCAATGTGTTCCACCTGATACCTCGTTTTTTCCTCATCAAAGTCTGGAGCAGAGCTAAAAAGTTCTACGATTGAGTTAACGTTCATACCTATGTTCAGTAAAAATGCTGTAACAGCAAACCTTGCAGTGTGCGGAATGTTAATTCCCTTTTGCAAATCTGATAAAATTTTTTTCATGCATGGTGGTATGCAGTCAAGCCTGATAGGTAGAGAAACTTCAACTCTCTCAGCACTACTCTCTATGCTCTCCACTTTTTTAAGTAGATCGCTCGGTAGAGAAATTTTTGCAGGCTGCTCAAGCTTTTCCCGCAATATTTCTTCCATCAATCTTATTAACTCTCTCTCGGTTATCTCCACCCACCCCCCCTTAATCTTTCTGTTAACGAGTCTCCACTTCTCATCTCTTATTTTAACAATCCCCTTAAGGTACGAGCTAACGTGAATGCAGCTATCTCTCCCAAATCTTGCGAGAATACCGAGATCCGCTGCTAAAAAACTCAGTACATCGTATCTACCCTCTTTCAGCTCGAATTCAAAGTTCTGTCTATACGCTCTTGCTTCCTGAACTGCAAACTTTCTTCTAATCCACGGGCTCAGATGCCACAGAATTGCCCTGCAACACAGGTAGTAAACTGCTGAGCTTTTTGCTTTTGCCTTGAGTTCTATGTATTCAGAGGATTTCTGATAACAATTCTCAAAACACTTGCAACACATCTCGCACCTAAAGTTGAGATTCTTGAGATGTTCACAATCAACACAATCTTTTTCGCACGATGAGCATAAAATTGGCCAGCTCTGCTCTATTTTAAATGGTTTTTCTGAATTAACTTCCTTATCTACAACAGACCTTATACTACTAACCGCCGCTTCTATTGCTTTTCTTTCTATATCTCTCTCAGATTCGAATATTGAACTTGGAGAACCGTACTCTTTTTCAAGAAACTTTCCAGTAGCTTTAACAAATGGATACTTTGCTATGATTGGTAAAATGGGCAGATACGGCTGCATTCTCAGACCAGTTTTAATATTGTAAATTCATCGCAGTGAAGTGTATTTCCATCAGCCCTACAGCTAAAAACCTGAATGGGATCTCCTATATCTGCATTTCTGTAAACATAGAGGTCATTCCATAACATGAGTTTTACTCTCCCGCTATTGTCAGAAACATGTATGCTTGCATATTCTCTCCCCCTCAACTTTCTAAGTTCTCCAATTCCACTAATTCTACCCTTTATACATATTCTACCGCTAAAAGATGATATTTTACTGATAGGTTTAAAAAAATCAAATGAATTTAGTTTGTTCTCTTCCTCACTTATGCTTTCAGCCACAAAAATATCTCTATCTGCCTCAACACCTATCATCGATACGAACTGCCCTTCTTCAACATTACTTCTGCTCAGGTTATAACAGCTCAGGCATTTGCCTTCATTAACAATGGATATAACCCTATCCTTTACAGCCACAACCAATCCGCTGATGACTTTTCTCTTTTGTTTAATTACGTTCAACTCGTCAACCTTAAGCATTTCTCCAGCAAAAACTCCTGAAACAGATACAACACTACCACAGGACAGTCTTGGTACGTACCTTAGGAGTTCTCCTCTAAGCAAAGCTCTGCATGATTCGATTCCAATTCTGGAGTGAAGCTTCAAATCAACTATCGCTCTTTCGGGAGAGAGGTACAACCTGATTTTTTTCACTTCACCTCTCAGTTTAATTTTACCCATTGCATACAGAGCCAATAGTTTCAGTGTCTCCTCATCAACAAGTCCTTCAAACTTTTCAATAACGTCTTTAACATCTTTCCCGTACAGCTCAGACATTGACAGAATTTGAGCCTCACCCTAAAAATTTATTGTTCTAAGCATGCATTACAGAACATGCATTTATCAGACAGAATGAAGGATGAACTTATGAAGTTAGATTTCGACATTCACTACATATCTGTGACCTCAAGGAAGTCTGACCTGCATCATGGAATGATAAGACTGATAATCTCAACGCTTGCAACTTCAGATGAGTTGGAAAACTTAGTAAAGAAAGACGTTCGAAAAAATCCGGATTGTAATGGCAAGTACACTGTAAAGTTGACGAATGCCGGAAAAAGTAGAATTGCATACATTGACAGTAAAACACACGCAACACTTGTAAGTATATGCAAAAACAAGAGAGGTAGGGAAAGAGTTTTTCCTTTCAGCAGAGAGGAGATGGATTCAATAATAAGCATGTATTCCCCTCCAGACAGAAGCTACTGTGTAAACTCTTTGAGAAGAGCAGTTATAGAAATACTTCAGGATTGTTCATTCTTTGGAGAGAACTTTGTATCGATGATACTGGAGGGAAGAACTGGTAGAAAAGTATGCGATTTCTTAGATGACTTTCACCCGTTTTTCTCAGGTATGTGGGATTTTGAGGATGAGGAAGTAGCTGCAGATTTTGTCAAATTGTATTCCGAGATTACAGGGGAATCTCCAGACAAAATAGCTGAAATCTTGGGAGAAAGTGAAAAAAGAATTAGGAGACTACTTAACTACTGAATTAACCCCATTAAACCCAATCTTACAAACATTAGGGGCAAAAGCAAACAACCCATACAGTTTAGCCTTTTCACATCAAGTTTCTCAGGCAACAACCCGACCAAGCAGCTAACAGTAAACAGTAACAGACCCGTTACTCCTGTAAGCAAGATTACAGCCGAAATTACAAAAATAAGGCTGATCAAACACAAAGCTCTTAAATTAATCAATCTAAGAATTCTTTCAGCAAGTATTCCTGCTAAAATTGTTATAATTGCAGAGAGCACAACTGAAAAAAGGCATAGAATTAAAATGTCGGCGGGATTTAAAATTTTGTAAACTTGCTTTAAAGCTAAGGTGGCACCACTTCTCGCTCTTCCAGCACTGATCATTACAGCAAAACAAAGCAGGGCGTTTGCCGTGTTTGCAGCACCTGTAGCTGAGACGTAGTTTTCAGCATCACTTTCTTTTAATGGAGAAACAGCAAGCAAAGAAGCCACACCAGAGCTTATACCCGGAAATAAAGATACAATCATACCTGAAACTGTTCCCATCAATGCAGAAAGCGGTTTTAGCTTAACAAGTATACTCTGCTCCGGCAAGTTTCTGATACCTTTAACACCTCTGTAAAGTATCGGAAAGGCAAACAACCCAGAAAACAATGGTAAAAATAAATCCTTATTGGAGCTAAGTTTAAAGACAGCAATGCCAATAATACCTGAAAGGGTGAATACCATCAGTGCCTTCATAGAGCTAAAAAATGGTGAATACCTGCCTGCAAAAGAGTTACCTCTTTCTATAATAACGAAAAGGGAAGTTAAAATTAGAATGGGCAGTATAAACTCCTCGAGATAGCTCACCTTAATGAATCTTAGAATTGCATAGAATAGCGGTATTGATGCTATAGCGGCGATTACACCGGAGAACGTAGATATTGTGATAGCCTCAATCCCCCTACCGTCGAGACTCATTTCGTGTGCAGGATAAACCGAAACTGCAAAACTTTCATCAGGGATGCCAAGAAACGTTGCTGGGATTACATCCGAAAATGTATGAGCGATTGAAGCAGAAATCACTACAATTATCAAATTTTTATCGACAGGTCTGCTTGCACTCAAGAGAGCTATAGCTGTGTTAACGTGAATTCCCGGGATTATCCCAGTTAAAGTTCCGAGAAAGACGCCGAGTACTGCTACTAAAATATCCACGTTTGTATTAATTTTTTCTTGCTTATATATCTTGCTGGATTTATTTTAGCATCACTTTATTGCATCACTTTATTAATCCAACACCTTAAAACTTTAAGTGTGTCAGAATACATTAGATGTTCTCACTGCAGAAGAAAAGCAATATACTATCAGAGGCATTCTGGCAGACATCTATGTAAGAAGCACTTTATTTACGACTTTGAAAAAAGAGTTCGCTACGCTGTAAAGAAGTACAGAATGATAGAGAGTGGCGATAGAATAGCCATAGCTCTGAGCGGTGGCAAGGATAGTGTGGCTTTAACACACTTGCTTGCAAAACTATACGGAGAAAGGAAAGATTTAGAATTTTTCGCAGTAACTGTGGACGAGGGAATTGACGGTTACAGACCTCCCACAGTCAAAATAGCAAGGAAGATAACAAAAGAACTGGGAATCGAACATAGAGTTGTATCATTTAAAGAAAATTTTGGACTTAAACTTGATGAAATGGTAAAAATCGGTGATAAAAAGCCCTGTACCTACTGCGGTGTATTCAGAAAGTACTTGCTGAACAGAACTGCAAGAGAAATGGGTGCCAACAAACTTGCAACTGCTCATAACCTTGATGATGAAACACAAACAATCCTCCTGAACTTTCTGCAATCGGATATAGAGAGACTTGCAAGACTGATACCACAGAGAGTACAGAGAGGACTTGTGATGAGAATAAAGCCTTTCAGAGAAGTTTATGAGAAAGAAGTTCTTGTTTACTGCATAGTAAATTCTCTGCCAGTGGACATGAACGAATGCCCGTATAGCCATTTTCCAGTTAGAGCCATGGTAAGAGATTTCCTTTATGAATTTGAGAACGCATATCCCGGTAGAAAGTACTCCGTTATGAGAAGTTTTGAAGCGCTAATTCCCTGCTTGAAAGAAATGTTTCCCCAGATAGATCTGAACAGATGCGAGAGGTGCGGTGAGCCTACACCTTCAAAGGTTTGTCAGGCATGTAAACTTTTAGAGGAGCTTAGAACTGCTAAGGATTCCAGTTCTTAATTTTGATGCTTTTCCCGGCAAGTTTTAACATTGAAACTCTGAGCAAAGCCACAAAAGAAAGTACCAGCCATGCTGGCGAATATACGAAGTAAAAAGCAGGTAAAAGCAGATAGCTGATCTTCCATTCGAGTTTCTTTGCTGCAAAAACTTCAACAATAGCCCAAACAGTAAAAGTTACAATCCCAACAATTGCATTTTTTATCATTCTCTCCTGAAACAACAGAAAAAGCACTAAAAAAAGAACTTTTTGAGGTAAACATAGTACAAGAGGTAATATGAGGTAAACTATCTTCGTCAAAACATCTCCAGTTACTATATTATTCAAAATGAATGCTACCACTGCCGGAAAAATTAAGTATAGAGCAGGCATCCACAGCACAGGTTTTTTTGCTAAATCTGTTAAAGAGTTTAGTATTGCCTGAGCTCCGCCAGTAGCCCATCTTTCTCTCTGAAGTACCCATTCCCTAATAGTTTTTGGACAGGTAGTTTCAGCTTTTCCGGCAGTTCCAAACCTGTAACCCTTTAAACCAAGCCTTATACCAAGATCAGTGTCTTCATTTATAACATTTCTAAATCCATCTAATGCATAAAATACCTCTTTTTTTATGGCAAAGGCAGCTCCGTTAAGTCCCAGACAGGAGTTCAACTTTTCCGATATTTTGGCAACTGCAAACATGTTCAGATAGTCTATATTTACAAGTTTTTCTAAAATACTGTTCCCACTGATCTCCTTCCTTATTTCAATAGCATCGTAGTTTTCTAATGCTTTAACAATATCATCAAGACTTGAAATGAGTTTTGTATCGGCATCAATAAATAAGAGGTATTTCCCCTCCGCAACTCTTGTGGCTTCGTTTAAAGCTCTCCACTTTCCTCTCCTCTTCCAACTTAGACATACCTTAAAAGAGTACTTTTTTAGCAAAAATTCAAGATGGGGTTTTGGTTCATCTGCAGCAACTATAAATTCACTTTTTACCTTGCTCCTACTTAGCTTCAGGTAGTTCTCTTCTATGAATCCCGCATCCTTGTAAGCTGCAAATATCACAGATATCAGAGGTTTATTCATGTTCTTTTCATTACTGGCATTGCTGGATTTTTGCACGGGGAAACAGTGAGAAGGGTATAAAAAAAGTTTTGCTATTTTGTAGGAATACTCTTCATTACCATTAATGAAACTACTGCTATTAATACAGCACCTGCTATCGAGTATAACAGGTACTGTAGAGCTGAATACTTTAAGTTTAATTCAATACTTCCTGATAGTATAAATAGACTTGCTCCCCATAGTACGAGTCCAGTAGCTACGAGCATGAAAGGTACAACCATCTGCTTTTTTATAGGTTTTTTCTCAACCAAATGGTCGATTATTTTTCCAAGAGCAGCAGCTATCGCTCCAGAGACAATCCACCACACAGATCCATATATGAAAGCGGTAACAAGTACTATAACTCCGGGAGCAATCTTTCCGTTGTATAAACTCCATACTAAGTCTACACCCTGAACAGAACCGATTAACACTAAAATTAAGGAAACAACGTAGGCAATAAAAGATATTCTCCCCTCAAGCAGAGCCTTTTTGAGCGTGGAAAAGTACTCCTCAACGGCATCTTCAAAACCATAAGCCTTTATTAATAAGTAAAACCCAACTGTAAGTACTATTACTCCTGTTCCCCATTCAGGATAGTGTGCCAAGAGAAAAACCGAGTAAACTACAAAGATTATACCAAGTGGTGTCAGTGTCATTTTTGCTATCTTAGGATCGTCAAGCATTTTCTTGATCAGAAAGTATGTATTTTCTATTGTCCTGCTCTGTTTGACCACTATCCTGTTAACAGCATCTATCTTGAATCTACTTGATATGAGGGGCATTATGTACTCATCCTCTCCTCCATCACTCACAACAACAACTTTCTCAGCTTTCAGATTTTTCTTCAACCAATCCAGTTGTTCCGCTATCTTCGAGTCAGATACAACACCTACTCTCTCATCACCACAAACCGTAGCAACTTCAACATTCTCTCCAGCATTTTTTAATTCATCGTAAACTTTAACAGCACCAAACATCGTGTTTACATCAGATTCCTCAGGATCGGCTAACGCCAGCTTCACAGCAGCTTCAACATTTGCTTGCCTACCTATAACGGGGGATTGTATGCCCGTTTTCCTACCAAGATCATCATCCCTATCAATAGCAATAACAAGTTTTTCGGGCATTCAAAAAACAATAGTTACCATGATTATATAACACTTGTGAGGTGGTTGCAATGAAAGACAGCGATATTAAAAATTCAAGAGAATTGTTCAAAAGGATAAATGCAGAATTCTACAAAAGATACTCAAGGATTGATGATAGCGATGAATTCTGGGATTTTATGGCAAAACCGCTGAGACAGAGTATAAGAGTAAACACAATTAAAGGTGAAGTTAGAGAGGTACTCGATCTTCTAAAGGAAAAGTACGGAGAAAAATTCACCCAGATTCCCTGGTGTGAAGAAGGATTTTTCAGTGAAGCTAAAATCTCAGGTTCGTCAATAGAACATCAGCTCGGGCTTATATTCTTTCAGGAAGCGTCATCCATGATACCCCCAACTGTTATGAATGTTAAAAGAAAGAGCAGAATACTCGATATTGCAGCTGCACCGGGAGCAAAAACTACCCAGATAGCTCAATACGTTAATAATGATGCAATGATCGTTGCAAACGATGTAAAGTACTCAAGAATAAACGTACTGATATCCAACCTTCAGAGGTGCTCTGCAATAGCTCATGTAACAATGTGCGATGGTAGAAATTTTAGAAAATATCCGGAATGTTTTGATTACGTTCTACTTGATGCTCCATGCAGCAACACGGGAATGGTAAGGAAGAATTACAAGTATGCAAAGATATGGAAGATTAACGAAGTTCTCTCTCTATCAAAGCTTCAGAAACAGCTCATACTTGCTGCATACGAAACTTTAAAGAGTGGTGGAACTCTTGTTTATTCAACCTGCACAATAGAGCCATTAGAGAACGAAGAGGTTATTGATCATCTTCTATCAAACACCGATGCCAGACTTGAAAAAGTCAGAGTTGCTAAGGGAGTTGAGCCCATAACAGAATTTGAAGGTAGAGTTTACTCCGATGAAGTTAGAAAGTGCCTTAGGATACACCCTCAGTGCAACGATACGGAAGGGTTTTTTGTTGCAAAGATTATAAAACCGTAGGGTGGTCGTTTGAAGGTTAAAAAAGATATAACAGACTTCGTTACAGAAAAGCTCAAAGAACAGTTCGGAATTGATGAACCGGAACTCAGATTTTATGAAGGAGGTAAGGGGAAAATTTATACATATAAATACAAATTGCCAGAATTTTTAAAAAAGTACCTTGTTCAATCCGGGATATACTTTGGAAGAATTGAGAAAGATGGCGTAAGGTTGAGTATAGATGGGAGTTCGCTTGTTGGCAAAAAAGCAGATGCTTGCAGAGTTGAGTTGAACGACGTAGAAGCAATCAATTGGATGAGTGGAAGAGATATTAAAAAAGATTCAAAAACGAAGTGTTGCTACATATTACTTAAATGGAGAAGTTTCTTTGTTGGGTGTGGCAAATTATTCAGAGAGAATGAAGAATTAAAAATAAAAAACTTCGTACCGAAAAACAGAAGGGTTAGGTAAAGTATTATATATCTGCTACTCTTAGCTCTAATGTATATGGGACTTGTTGCTGAAGTGTTTGGAGTCTACGCAGCCCCCGGTGTTTTTGGTATTTCCCCGGTTGTTGTTTTAAGGGCTGAGGACGGTAGAATCCTCCCGATATACATTGGAATATCTGAGGCAGTTGCAATTCATTCGGCATTAAAAAACGAAATACCACCCCGCCCCATGACCCACGACTTACTTGTAGAAATAATAAAAAGGTTGGGAGCAAAAGTTGAAAAAGTAATTATAGATGATCTTGTGGATAATACTTTCTACGCTCGCTTAATCCTTAAAAGAAATGATAGCGAGATTGAAATAGATGCAAGACCGAGCGACAGTATAGCGCTTGCTGTCAGGCTTGGAATTCCAGTATATATAGATGAAAAGGTGCTGAACGAAGCATATAAGGATGAGCTACCTGAAGATTTTGTGGATTTCGATCAGGTGATCTGATACTTAAAGGAGGTGAAAACAATGGGAGATGAACTTAAATCTCTTGTAAGATACGACTACGAGGTTGTTGATTCTGAGGAGACGATCTCAAAAGTTATTCCGATGTTTGAGGAGGGGAAAAAAAGTGCCATACTCGTTAAAGAAGGGGAGGAGATAGTTGGGGTAATAAGGGATAGAGATCTCATGAGGGGCTGCGTTATGGTTAACCCCCATGAGACTAAAGTGAAAAAGTTTATGATAAAAACAGGTGTTTTGAGGTATGAAGAACTCACAATTGAAAAAGTTGCGAGAAGGTTTGTTGAGGATTCAACTCCTTTTGTGCTGGTTAAAGCTGATGGTAAGTATGGAGCTATATACATTAACGAGTTTCTAAATGTAGTAAAGAATGAATTTAAGAACGTAAAAGCAAGAGAGGTCATGAATCCCGATGTTATAACTATAAATGAAAGAGATAGCGTGGCAAAAGCCCTTGCCACAATGAGAAACCATGGAATAGACAGACTCGTCGTTGTTGACGATAACCACAAAGTTGTTGGAATAGTTACGGGTAAAGACATAATAGACAGAGTAATTTCTCCAAAGAAAGAGAGCAGGCTCGGTGGAGGAAGTGGAAAAGTTGAGAGATCTCTGTCAATAATGGTGGAAAGTGTTATGAGTTACCCTGTAATTATGGCAGACAAGCTTGATTCCGTATCTAAAATTATTGACTTAATGGTTAAGAACAACATTTCAAGTGTTGTAATAGCAAGAGATAGAATTCCCGAAGGAATAGTGATCAAAAAAGACTTACTTGAAACACTTATAAAAAGAAAGAGTCCAACAGAGTTTCAGGTTCAGCTAATAACGAAAGATCTATCGATGGATGATTTTGACAAAAAAGCTCTGATGGATGACTTAGAAAAGTTTATGAGGAAGTTCAGAAACTTTATTGGAAATGCTGTTCTGTTTGTTTATATTAAAAGACACAAGGAGAACTTCAGAAGTTTACCCTTAGTACACGTTAGAATAAAACTCACAAGTGATAAGGGCACTTTCTTTGTAACCGGTGAGAGCTGGGGTGTTGAATTCGCCCTCAATGCGACACTAAAGAAACTTGAGAGAGCGGTTCTCCAAGAGAAAGAACTGTTGCTCGACAGAAGAATGGTTAAAAAATTCTACGAGGAGACAATACTATGACAGAATATAAATTCAAACACAGTGTTGAAATAATTGATGTACCAGAAGAGTACACGTTTTCGGATTTTGCAAGAAACTTAGCTGCAATGGATGTCGATACTGTTTACTACTTTGATGGCAGACTGTACCATATAGACTATGAAGTTACAGATGCTGTGGTGGAAAAGTGCCTTACAGTAGTGGAAGTTATAACTTCCGTGTCTTTTTGTAATGTTTCCGAGTATAGAAAATGGATTCTTTACCATGGAAACGATGATGAAGCTGAATATGTTTCAAAGATAAAAAAGATAAGAGGAGATACAGTAATAATCCACGTGCTAAAATCAGAGAACAGATTTATCAGAAAAGTTAATGAACTCATAAATTCTGGTAAATATAAATCATTTTGTTAGTAACTATTTAGCTTAATTATAATTAAGTTATTTATTTTAATTATAAAATTATTTCTATTCTATCAAACATTAAAGTGATGTTAGATAAATTCGCCGAAAACCTTATTAAGTAATAATGATAATGATGTATTAGAGGTGATAAATTGTGGAAAGATATATAATCGCCCAGACGCAGTTACCAGAGGATACAATCCAAAAATTGAAGGAAAAAACCGGTGAAAGCACAATTAAGGATGCCCTTGCAAAAGCCATAGAACACTATCTCATGTGTGTTTACGTTGAACCTCCCAAGAAAGAAAAATACAAGAAAAGGAGAAGCGGCAGGCTACCAATATATCTAACTGAACTTGTGGAACAGTACAAGGAGATGATCTCAGGAGAAATGATCAATGATTGAGATTTGTTAACACAGAAACTATTGTTAGCATAAGGGAAATAAGAAAATAAAAATATACCAGTAACCCCACGCAAATACTATGAGTAACTCTGATATTTTATTAATTTCAGACCCGGGATATGAAGGATCATCTTTATTATTTAATCTTGCTTCGCGTTTATCCCCCAACATAGTCTGGATTGCATCTGAGCCACCTGCGATAATCAATGCAATAATTAGATCTTACAACTTCAAGGGTAAACTCTGCATAGCCACTCCAAAGCAGTGGAAAGGATATAACTTTGTCAATCTAATGAATCTAAACGAAGTAAGTATCGCTATATCTAAGGCTGGAGAGAACATGGACAGATTCATACTTTTAATATCTGTAATACCAGAATTGCTTTTAATACACGGTCTTGAAAAAACCTATCTTTTTATACTAAACACAATATGGAAAATACACAATCAGGGCGGAAGAACTCTTGCATTAATAACGAAGGGCGCTCAGAGCAGAAAAGACGAAATAATGATGTCTCGACCGTTTTCTATGGTTTTCAGGTTGAAAAAGGATCTAATCGATGATACGTGGAAAAGATGGTTAATAGTAGAATCTCCCTGTGTTTCCAAGGAGGTGACACCAATAGATGTTGAAGACTACAAAGTCAGCATTCCAGAATCCGTTATGGAGGCAATAGCCAGTATAAAGAAATTCAAATAGATAATAGATTTCAGAAATATTTAATACAGTTTTTCCAAACTCCAAGTTATGTACGTAATCCCCGGACCAGCGTCACCCGTACTATCCAGTAGAGTTGCAACCAAACTCAATTTGCCTCTCGCTAAAGTAGTTTACAGTGTATTTCCAGATGGAGAGCTTTACGTTAAAGTTGAAAAAGGAGTCAAGGATGCTGTGGTTATTCAGAGCATAAGATCGAGTGATGATATTGTCTATCTCATGCTGCTGTTCGATATTCTTTCAAACTACAGGTTGATTGCAGTAGTACCGTACATGGGCTATGCCAGACAGGATAGGGCATTTAATGAGGGTGAAGCTGTAAGCATAAGGGCGATAGCAGAATTTCTGGAGAATCATGCAGAAAAAGTAATCTCTGTAAACTTGCATAGCAGAGAAGCTGCTTCTCACTTTAAAAATCTTGTAGAAATAGATGCGATGACTGAAATAGGCAGATACTATATCGGGCAGGACGTAATAATGATATCTCCCGACAAAGGTTCATTAGAGAGGGTTAAAGTTGCTGCAAAAGTAGCTGGCTGTGAATATGACTACCTTGAGAAAGTCAGGATTGATGCTGAGACCGTAGAAATTTACCCAAAAAATATTGATGTAGAGAACAAAAGAGTCGTAATTGTAGATGATATTATATCAACAGGTGGAACTATAGCCAAGGCTGCTGAAACACTTAAAGCAAGTTACATTGAAGCTGCCTGCGTTCATGCAGTATTAGCAGCAAATTCCCTAAACAAACTATTTTCATCAGGAATTAAAGATGTCATAGCGACGGACACTGTAGAACAGGCAGTAAGTAAAATAAGTGTAGCCGATTTGATTGCAGAGAAAATTACCGAGGTTTGTGAGCTTTATTGAAATTTGAATAATGGCAAAATGATTTAAATGGACAGTTATCGCATAGGGGATTTTGAGGTTTGCAGACGGTTTGTCCAAAACCAACCATAGCTTTGTTGACTTTAATCCATAAATCTTTTGGAATTATCTTTTTTAGTTCCTCCTCAGTTTCGCTATTTGATTTTGTAGAAACTATACCAAGTCTGTTGGCTATCCTGTGCACATGAGTGTCAACACCTATAGCATTTTTGCCGAAGGCTGAAGCAAGAACGACATTTGCTGTTTTTCTACCCACACCCGGCAACTTTATCAGCTCTTCATAAGTATCAGGCACTCCTCCAAGTTTTTTAATTTCCTTAGAAAGATCCTTAAGCCTCTTAGCCTTTACCCTATAAAAACCAACTCCTCTAATGAGTTTTTCAATTTCCTCCACTGATAGTTTCTCCAATTCTTCCGGAGATCCCGCTTTTGAAAGGAGTCTCTTGCAAGCTTCTGCAGTTACTTCATCTCTAGTTCTTGAACTGAGAACTGTGAAAACAAGATGCTGAAAAGGTGTTTTAAGAAAGTTTAAATTAAAAACAGGAGCTTTATTTTTTATTGCGATATTCTCCATTACATCAAAAATGTGCCTGAGTTCATTTTCCGTCAATTTTAAAACCATCACTTTAAATTACCTTATCTCAATTTTTATTTTTCCCTCTCTCTCCATCTGTCCGAGCATTTCAAGAAACTCAGTAACAGTCATGTTCAGCCTTTCCGCTGCCTCCCTTATAGTCATAGATTCATTAACTGTTCTTTCAATTGTCCTGCGCTCCTTGGGCTCCTTAAGCTCGAAATGTTCACAAATTTCAGCTCTACCTCCACAGCTTGAAAAGTACTTGCAAAATATGCAGGACATCAAAGTACGTTGGTAAAATGTAACATAAATTTTACTCAAAATTTAACCCAAGTCTGCGTCCTCAAAAGTTTTAAATCTTACATGCTTCTTTTCCGGGTTGTGAAGGTTGTTGTTGCTGGCTGTGGCATAGCCGGGGCTGAATTTTTGAGACATTTCCCGGGAGAGGCTATTGTTGTTTCTCCAGAACCAAATTTGGTTTGTCAGGCGTTATTCCCGGCATACATAGCCGGAAAAGTTGAAGATAGTGAACTGTCTATCGACTTAATTCCTTTTTTTGAGAGCAGAGGTATCAGTTACTACCCTAACAAAGTTTCAGCTATAAATACTAAGTACAAAACACTATTCACAAAAGCCAGTATTTTAAGAGATATAAACTATGATTTTGCAGTTATAGCAGTAGGTGGTGAGAATTGCACGTACGGTATTAAAGGTGTTGAGAAAGCTCTATCTTTCAACGACTTTAAACAGGCAAGAAAGACAAAAAAGAGGATTGAACATGCAAACAAAGTTGTTGTGGTTGGTTCGGGTATAACCGGTGTTGAAACCGCTTACGAACTTGCAGATAAATACAAGATAACCATAATCGAAGCACGGAATAGAGTACTTCCAGCCATGTGTGAGAAAGCATCATTGTTTGCTAAAAGATTGCTTGAGAAATCCGGTGTTAATGTTGTCACTTCCTGCAAGGTTGAGAAAATAGAAAAAAATGAAGTTTTCACTTCACGAGGTAGATTTGAATTTGATGAAATTTTGTGGTGTGCTGGCATCAGAGGCAGGAGGATTCCCGGACTGAGATACAACAGATCTGGAATAAAAGTTGATGAAAGTCTCAGAGCTGATCAAAACGTTTTTGCGATAGGAGATTGTGCAGATGTAAAAGTTGATGGTGATGTTGCAACAAAAACCGCTCTTGAAGCTGAAAGACAGGCAAAATTTGTTGCAAAAATTATAGCCAAGAGTGTAGATAAAAGCTATAGACCGTTTTCAACAGTCAACAGACCTTTTGCAATCATTACCTTTGGTAACAGGGGAATTATTGTTAAGGGTAGTTTTGTCCTGACTTTACCGCAGGGACTCATATACAGATTAAAAAGAAAAATAATAGAGAATTTTTTCAAAAAATTTAAAGTCTGATATTCGGTAACACAATGTTAAGTTTTAGTAATAACAAAATATATAAACATGATAAATTTTAAAAATCAACCCTCAATGCCTCTTTTATCAAGCAATCATTAAACTGATCAGGTGGTTTAATGGGTATTAAAATTGGTAATGGAACGTTTGTAATAGACGAGTTAAGGAACATTACGATAAAAATAGGTCAAATTGTTGGAGAAGAAGAAATAGAAGAGTTTAAAGAAAAACCAGAGGAATTTACAACACCAAGACCACACATACTCGACCTTCGTCACTGGGATAGAAAACTCCTAAGTCGCTACGAGCCGATATACGCTCCTGTTCAGGATTTTTGCAATTTGTGTACAATGGGACCATGTGAACTGACAGAAAACAAAAAAGGGGCATGTGGTATAGATCTAAGAACTCAGAAAGCAAGAATGAACACAATAACCTGCCTCATAGGAGCCTCAGCACATGCAGCTCATGCAAGGCATCTAATTCACTACCTCTTAGAGAAGTTTGGAAAGGATCACCCAATAGATCTTGGACCGGATATAGATATAACAGCTCCGAACATAATGCTTGTATTTGGTATAAAACCAAAAACTGTGGGGGATCTTAAGAAAGTTTTAGATTACGTTGAGCAGGAGATCGTAAGAGTTCTACACACGGTACACACGGGACAGGAAGAGAATTACTTAGATTTTGAATCAAAAGCCCTTCATGCTGGTATGCTCGACCATGTCGCCATGGAAGCTGCAGACATAGCACAGATTGCGGCTTTTAACTATCCCAAAGGTGATCCTGAAGCTCCCTTAATTGATGTGGGTTTTGGTGTTCTTGAAGTTAGCAAACCAATCATACTGATCATAGGTCACAACGTGCTACCTGCAAGAAATGTGGATGATTATCTAAGAGAACACGGGCTTGAAAATGAAGTTGAGATAGCTGGTCTGTGTTGTACTGCAATAGACACCTCCCGTTACGATCCAAAAGCAAAGGTGGTTGGCACTTTAAGTTACCAGTTAAGAGCTATAAGATCGGGAATTCCAGACGTTGTTATAACGGATGAACAGTGCATAAGAGCAGATACTTTTAGAGAGAGTGCAAAAATGGGTATACCTCTAATAGCAACTTCAGAGGCGTCGGTTAGAGGGTTGCCTGATAGAACTGACGATAACCCAGATACTGTAGTAAATGATCTTGTCTCCGGAAAGGTTAAAGGCGTTCTTATAAGAGATCCAGATAAAGTTGGGGAGATTGCAGTCAGGGTTGCCATTGAGATGCATGCTAACAAATGCAGAAAGTTTGGCAACGATATTCTGAGAGATGTAGAGAAGTGTATATTTTGTATGAACTGTGTCTTTGCATGCCCCAGCAACTTAAGAATAGATAAAGCCATGAAATTTGCTAAGAATGGGGATTTCAGGTATTTTGAGAAGATTGAAGATTCATGCATAGCTTGTGGTAAATGCGAACAAGTATGCCCGGCAGAAATAAGAATAGTTGACGTAATAATGAAAGCGACCCACACTTACATGGTTAAAAAGACCGGTAAAATGAGGGCAGGTAGAGGCCCCATCAGAGACACTGAAATTAGAAAGGTCGGACAACCAATAGTTATGGGAACGATACCGGGAGTTATAGCTCCAATAGGCTGTCCAAATTATCCAAAATCAAGAAAAGAGGTTGCAGAGATAATAGAAGAGTTTCTAAAAAGAAAATACATAGTTGTCACGATTGGATGTCATGCAATGGATCTGGGTATGTACAGAGATGAGGAAGGAAAAAGTCTGTATGAAAAGTATCCCGGTGTCTTCGATTCCGGCGGTTTAGCTAACTGTGGTAGCTGTGTTTCAAGTTCCCACATAACCGGAGCTGCAATAAAGATAGCAGGCATTTTCGCTCAGAGACCACTCTTAGGAAACTATGCTGAAATAGCAGACTACATACTCCACAGAATTGGTGCTGTTGGTTTGGCATGGGGACCATATAGCCAGAAGGCGTGGAGCATAGCTATGGGTTTCAACAGACTCGGTATACCCGCTGTTGTTGGTCCACACGGTTCAAAGTATAGAAGGGGATTGATTGGGAAGGTGTGGAAGAAGGATGCATGGTACGTCTACGATATAAAAACGAGAAAGAAGATGCAAATAGAACCATGTCCGGACTGTCTATTTGTTGTAGCTGAAACAAAGGAGGAGGCAATAGTTCAGCTTGCAAGACTTTGCATGAGACCTGCAGACACGTACATGGGCAGACAGATAAAGCTGACACACTACTTGGAATTATCTAAGAAGTACTTGGGATGTTTGCCCGATGACTGGCATCTTTATGTAAGAACTGAACTTGATTTGCCTACACGAATGAAAGAGAAACTCCTGAAATTGCTTGAAGACAGCTATGGATGGAAAATAGACTGGAACAGAAAGAAAATAATTGAGGGTCCTGTAAGAGGTTACGATGCGGGTTTTAATCCAACGATGGTTGAACAGGTTTACGAGAAATATACCGGAGAGAAGTTAGATGATAAACCTTAACGATTAAACATATATAATCGAACGTACAAGGTGATAGGATGGCGGAAAGAAGAAAGTTGGAAATTCCGGAAGGTGTTAAAGTCAAAGTTAGTCAGGGAGAGGAATATGACTTTCCCGTTGATGTATCTCCAATGCATGAAGGAGAAAGAATAAGAAAGGGAGATATGTACGTTGAGCTTGCAGGTCCAAAACAGCCAGGTTTTGAATTGGTTATGGCTCTGCCTGCCGAGGATGTAGAAGACATGAAAGTAACACTTGTAGGAAAAGACCTTGATGAGCTTGAGGAAGGTAAAGCTTATCCATTTGCCATGATATATTACGTTGCAGGAGAGAAAATAGACAACGATTTGGAGCCAATAATAGAAAGAAGAAATCATGACTTTCAGAATTACATAGAAGGTGTAATGCATCTCAATCAGAGGTACGATATATGGATAAGGGTGGGAAAGAATGCTGTTGAAAAAGGTTTGAAAAGCCTTATAACAGTAGCAAAGGCAGTTATGCTGCTTTTCAAGAATGAGATGCCGTTCATAGAAAAAGTAGAGGCAGTTTATGCAACTGACAGAGAATTTGTTGAAAAAATGCTTAAAGATGTTGCCATTCCCATATTTGAGGAAAGAGATGCAAGAGTTGAAGCACTTCATGACGAAGATGTAGAAGAATTTTATTCCTGCACTCTATGCCAGAGTTTTGCTCCCTCGGATGTATGTATAATAAGTCCAGACAGACCGTCTCTTTGTGGTGCCATAACATGGTTTGACGGTAGAGCTGCGGCAAGAGTTGATCCCGAAGGACCAAACAAACCCGTGCCCAAGGGGGAGTTAATTGATAGTGTAGGCGGTGAGTATAGTGGAGTTAATGAGTTTGCAAAGACTGAGAGCGGGGGAGTAACTGAAAGAATAAAGCTGCATAGCTTCCTTGAATGTCCTCATCCGTCCTGCGGATGTTTTGAAGTGATAGGATTCTACATGCCTGAAGTGGACGGGATAGGATGGATTCACAGGGGTTATCCTGAACCGGCTCCAAACGGTTTAACGTTCTCAACTATGGCTGGTCAAACCGGCGGTGGTAAACAGGTTGTAGGATTTCTGGGTATAGGTATGAGTTACTTCAGAAGTAAAAAATTCATTCAGGCTGATGGAGGATGGTACAGAGTTGTGTGGATGCCAAAGGAGCTAAAACAGAAGGTACTAAAATATATACCAGAAGATATGAGAGATAAAATAGCAACTGAAGAGGATGCAAAAAGCATAGAAGAGCTGAGAGAGTTTTTGAAAAATGTTGACCATCCGGTGGTCAAGGGTGTTGTGAGACCAGTCGATGGAAAAAAGATAACTGAAGGATGGGTTGAGGAAAGAGAGGAAGTTGAAGAAAGAGAAGAAGTTAGAGAGATAACTCAGGAAGAAGTTCAACAAACACAGATGCCGTTTCCGGAATTCCAGCAACTTCAGCAGTTTCAGGTGCCGTACATGCAGTCAGGACCAAAAATAAAGTTAGTGATAAAGAACGCTAACATCACAATAGATAAAATAATTGTTAAAAGAAAGGAGGAAAATAAGAAATGAAGATAATTTTAAGTGGTGCAAATATCTATATCGAAAGTATAAGAATTGAAAAATTACCTGAAAATAAAGGAGATAAGAAGAGGTGAGATGGATAGTTGTAGTTGCTGTAACAGGTAAAGGTGGTACTGGAAAAACTGTATTTGCTGCAATGCTGATAATGTATTTACATAAAAAAGGTAGCTTGCTTGCTGTTGATGCTGATCCTGATTCCAACCTTCCAGAAACACTTGGAGTGGGAAAAGTGGAGAAAACACTGGGTGATATTAAAGAGCTTTTTCAACACACAAGGGATGAAATTAAAGGAGATAAGGAGGTATGGTTTGAAGCTAAAGTATTTGAAGTTATAAACGAGCTCGATAATTTTGATTTGCTTGTAATGGGCAGACCGGAGGGGGAGGGATGCTACTGTTACACAAACAACTTGCTCAGGGGAATACTCAGAAAGTTCATGCGACACTACGATTTTGTTGTAGTTGATTGCGAGGCGGGCTTGGAGCACTTTAGCAGAAAAACAATAGATAGGGCAGACTGCATTATAGTCGTTTCAGATACTTCAAAAAAAGGCTTGAAGACTGCCAAACGGATATCCGAGCTAATGGATGAGCTTGGTATTAGAGCTAAGAAGGCATTAGTTGGAAACAAAATTACAGATAAAAGAGCGAGAGATATAATGATGGAGTTTGCGCTCAGAACAGGTTTTGAGTTTCTTGGAGCATTACCGTACGATGAAAAACTTGTAGAATGCGAGATGCTTGGAGTGAGCCTTAAAGATTTACCCGAATGTGAATTTAAAAGAGAATTTAATAAAGTATTAAAAAGATTTGAACAGTGGTGTTTAGGTGGTAGTAATGCCTGAAGGTAAAATAACTCTTGAAGATATACTCAAATTGCTATCTAAGTATGAAATTAAGGAGCTTGAAGGTGTTAAAATAGAGGGTGGAGACATAGAAATAGAATTTGAAATGGGTGCATATCCAAACTTTCAGGCTATAGGCATGGAGCTGGGACTTGCGGCATACCACCTTGCAAGAGTTGCTATGATGCTTGGTTTCCCTGTTCAGCAGTTGTTTGCCCAGCAACAGCCGGCTTATCCAGCTCAAATACCTCAGGTTCCAACTCAGCTGAAAGAAGAAGAAAAGATTGAGTTAATAGAAAAAAAGTTTGAACCATACAGACAGGAGTGGAGCGGATACGTTGAGGAAGTTCAACTTGGAGCTACTCCAAAAGAGGGAGGAACAAGAAAGTATACAATAAAACTTGGTGGAGAGAAAAGTCTACCATTTTACCTGTTTGATGCCGAACAACCACACCTTCCAAGTATCTCAGTTGATGTATTTGATAGAGCTGTTCCACTTCCCAAGGCTATAAGAACTCATTACGAGGATGTTATGGGTCATCCGGATGAGTGGGCTAAAAAGGTAATCAAAGATTTTGGAGCTGATGCTGTGACAATTCATCTGATAAGCACTGATCCACTTCTTGATGATACTCCACCTCACGAAGCAGTCAAAACTGTAGAAGAAGTTCTTCAGGCTGTAAAGTGCCCGATAATAGTGGGAGGTAGCGGAAACAAGGAGAAAGATCCGGTTCTACTTGAAAAAGTTGCAGAAGTTGCTGAAGGAGAGAGAGTTCTACTCGCAAGTGCAACTCTTGATACGGACTGGGAAAGAGTTGGCAGAGCTGCAAAGGAGCATGGACACTGCGTTCTGGCATGGACACAGATGGACATAAACAGCCAGAGAACTCTGAACAGATACTTGCTTAAAAGGATTGGTTTGCCAAGAGATAGCTTGGTCATGGATACAACAACAGCTGCACTTGGTTATGGACTTGACTACGCTTATACCAATATGGAAAGAGCCAGGTTAGCTGCTTTAAAGGGCGATGAAGATTTAGCATTTCCAATTTCCAGTGGCACAACAAATGCGTGGGGTGCCAGAGAGGCGTGGATGAAGGAATCTCCACTTGAAGGAGACTACTCATGGGGCATGAGAGAACACAGAGGACCGCTCTGGGAGATACTTACAGGATTAACACTATCACTTGCTGGAGTTGACATATTCATGATGATGCATCCAGTAAGCGTT
Source organism: Archaeoglobus sp. (assembly GCA_003978865.1). GTDB lineage: Archaea > Halobacteriota > Archaeoglobi > Archaeoglobales > Archaeoglobaceae > WAPX01. The sequence continues at coordinate 25,419 of QNXS01000035.1, forward strand.
GCCGTTTTGAAAGAACTCATTCACACTCTTGGAGGTAAAAAGAAGGAAGTGGAGTATGAAGACTGGATTACCTCCGAACTATAGGAGGTTAAACTATGAAGGTAAAAAGCCCCCTTGAAATTTACAAGTTGCTTCCCGGCACAAACTGTGGAGAGTGCGGATTTGATACGTGTATGAGTTTTGCTGCTCACATCTTGGATAGAAGCGCAAAAATTGAGGATTGTAAGCCTCTTATCGAACAGGCAAAAAAGAATGATAAAGCTGCTGAGAAATTAAAAAAATTAATAGAAATTACAGCTCCTGAAGTGGATGAGGTTGTAATTGGAAAGGATTTAAAGATTGGTGGAAAGGAAGTCCTGCACAGACATGAACTTACTTTCTTCAATCCTACAGCTTTATTTTTTGATGTATGTGATACTATGGATGAAAAAACAATTGATGAAAGGTGCAGCCGGGTTGTTGAGTATAAGAAGTTCTATGTCGGAAAGTATCTAACCCTCGACGGAATAGCTGTTAGATGTACTTCAAACAATCCTGATCAATTTGCAGAAGTGGCTAAAAAGGTCGCTGGTTACGGGAAGCCAATAATTCTCGTAAGTTTGAATGCTGAGTGTATGGAGAAAGCACTTAAAGCCGTTGGAAGTGATAAACCATTAATTTATGCGGCAACTCCAGAAAACTGGATGGATTTCCTTAAACTTGCCAAAAAGTACAGTGTTCCTGTGGTTGTAAGGAGTAAAGACCTTAATATGTTAAAAAGTCTGGCAGCAACATTTAAGGCTCATAAAATATCGGTAGTTCTTGATCCTGTTACGGAACCTGCCGGTAAGGGCTTGCAGAGAACTTTTGAAAGAGTTATTCAAATAAGAAGAACGGCTATTCTTGGTCAAGATAAAGATATAAACTGCCCGATAATGGTTACACCTATTGCCGCTTGGACAGTCGAAGGAGATGATATTGGAAAAATGTACTGGGAAACTGTTATCGCTGCCCTTTTTATTGTTAAATACGGAGATATAATGATTATACATAGTGTTGAACCTCACACAATAATGCCTCTTGTAACACTAAGAGAGAACATCTATACTGATCCAAGAACCCCCGTCCAAGTTGAACCGGGATTAAAAGCTATAAACAACCCTGATAAAAATTCTCCTGTTTTAATAACAACGAACTTTGCTTTAACGTACTATACAGTTGAGAGTGACCTCCAGAGTTCAGGAGCAAGTGGATGGCTTCTTGTGCTTGACACAGAGGGTTTGGGTGTTGAGGTAAGTGTTGCAGGAGGGCAGTTCGCACCCGAAAAAGTAAAGCAACTAATGGAGGAAACCAAGATAGCTGAAAAAGTTAATCATCGCTACTTGGTAATTCCGGGACTTGCTGCAAGACTTCAGGGAGCTTTGGAGGATGAAACCGGATGGAAGATACTTGTAGGTCCTACAGATTCAGGAAGACTTAAAGCATGGTTAGAGCAAAATTGGCCACCCGGAAGCGGAGTTGAGGTGAAACAGTAACTGTTAAAGGGTATTAAAAATGATGGTAGATGACAATATCATATATGAAAGGTTTGTACTTTTTAGGGATTTTTTCTATGATGGTTATTACTATGTAAACGGTGAAAAGGAGTATGCAGAAAAGTTACTGCCAGAAATTGCAGAGCAACTATCTGTAGATTACGACCCAAAAGAGTTAGAAAAATCTTTGACAGAATTAGCAAAAAAGATTACCAATGAACAGTTACAGGATTTGTTCGCCAAATATAAACCTGAATGTTGTTCATTAACAAGATGTAACAAGGATTTCCTTGGCAGATATTATACATATATAAATGGCTCAGGTAATCTAGAGATAAAGGATAGCAGTGAAAAAGTCAGGAATAAAGCTATAAATGCGATACAGAATCTTAGTGAGAATGGTATATAATTTTTACATTCAGTCGTTGAATGTTACAAAAAATATAAACCAGAGTATGGTTGCAGACGTGAAGAATTATACAAAATGATGGTAGAGCTTGGGTATGTACCAAAAAATCCATCATCAAAAACAATATCAGTTTTATCTGGATATGAGATAGTATGCAAAGATAAACATTCATACTGGATGTCGATGGAGACAGTTCCAGTTGTAGATGAAGTGTTGCATAAATTTTTACATAGTAGTGATACTGAAACAAAAAATAATTTTCAGGAGACAATCGACAGGGGACCAATAAAAGTGCCAGATAGTATATTTGACCCAATAATTGGATATGACAAATATAAAATGTCAATGCTCAGAGCTTTGAGAGCAAAAAAACCAGTACATGTATTACTTGTAGGACCACCAGCTTCTGGAAAGACTTTGTTCATGTTACAGATTTCAAAATATGTTGAAGGTGCAGAATATTACAGAGGTGAGCAGAAAATTACAAAGACAGGATTAATCGAGTTTATAATTGACAAAAAACCGAGAATATTACTAATAGACGAAATAGCAGAAGTTCCAAAAAGTGATAGGCATACGCTTCTTGGTATAACTGATACTGGAATTGTTACTGTGCTAAAACATGATACACGTCATAGAATTAAGGTTGAACAAGGGTATGGTGTGCAACAACAGAGGAGCATAAACTGAGAGAGGATTTCAAATCTAGATTTGTAATATACAGGTTTAGCAGATATACGAGAAGTGAGTTTATCAATGTTGTAAAGCGGTATTTACCATTAGAGGAGGGTGTAGATGAAAGCATTGCAGAGTATATAGCTGAAAGTCTTGCACCGTATACTAGAGATATTAGAGATGCAATACAAATTTCCAGGATGTGCAAAACAAAGGATGAGATAGATGAGGAGATTGAACTACGGTACAGAGGATACGACGATGAGATATTTCAATAATGCAAAAATAAGCTTGGACATTCAATCTGGCAATAATTATACTTCAAATAGTCAATCTCCTACATCAAAAGATAAGCAATAATACGTTGTGAATTCTTTGAATTTATAAAAGTGTTAATATAATATTTATTAAATCTAATGATATTATATTTTAAAATAATGAAAAAGCTTAAATAACGTGATATATTATATATAACAAAAGAATTATAAACGGGGCACAAACAACGACGATGATGAGAGGACCCCTCTGAGCTAAAGCCGTGATGAGGGTATTGAGTTCTGAGTCGTAATCTATAAATATTTTTTAAGAGTAACAGATTTTATGAAAATTAAAGAGATAATGTCCTTTCTTTTAATCGTTCTTCTGTGCACGTGTATTTCCGGGTGTGTTGAAAGCGTAAAGTCTCACAGTAATATAAAGCCTCACAGTAATAAACTCAGCATTGTTGATGACATTAACCTGTTCTCATTTAAACTTCTAAAAGCATGCAAAAGTAAAGGAAATCAATTTATCTCACCTATAAGTATTGAATTCGCTTTAGCTCCAATAGCTGACGGTGCTGGAGGAAATACAAAAACTGAAATACTTAAAGCTTTGTGTTTGCCCTCTAATGACTCGGTTAGGAGGCATGATTTTGCAAATCTATACGAGCATCTCAACACAAGTAAAAATTTGACAATAGCAAATGCTCTATGGATACAAAAAGGATATCCAATAAAGAGAAAATATATGGAGAACGTTAAATACTACCATGCCGAAATTCACTACGTTAACTTTGAATCCGAAAGAGCTGCAAGAGAGATAAATGAGTGGATAAGCAAAGAGACTAATGGGAAAATAGATAAAATAGTTAGTAGAATTAATCCTTTAACAAAGCTTGCCGTAACTAATGCCATGTTTTTCAGTGGAAAGTGGAAGTACATGTTTGAAGAAACTTCAATGAAATTTTACTCTCCAGAAAGCGTAAACAGAGTCAAAGCGATTGTCAGTATTTCCCGCTACAACTATACCAACTATAGCGGTATTGAAGCTGTAGAAATACCTTATGCCAACCAAAATTATTCTATGATAATAGTAATGACTAATAACATAAGTTTAGAAATTTTCAAAAAATTAACAAATAATATGAAAACAAAATTAATTAAACTGTATATACCGGAACTTGAAATTAAAAAGGGCTATGACTTGGAAAAACCACTATCGAAACTTGGCATCAAAGTTGCATTCACTCCTAAAGCAAACTTCTCCGGCATATCCAATATGAAACTGTACATCGGTTGTGCAAAGCACAAAACCTACTTAAAAATTGACAAAAATGGGACTGTTGCAGCAGCAGCAACTTACATTGGAGTAATTGCCACTGCAATTCCTCAAAACTACAAGGTTGTTAAAATAAACAGACCATTCTACATATTCATCGTCAGAAACATGGGCAAAAAGAAACTAATACTGTTCTCCGGAAGGATAGTTACAGTCACGTAGGCAGTAAAACAGATTCAGTTGCTATCTTAGCACATCAAGCACAATAGCCGGGCATATTCTTTTTACCCCTTCAAGCTTTTCTATTCTACCGTGTATTTCTGAGAGTTCTTCGACTGATTCGGCAACTATTTCAAGCATTATCATGTGGTCTCCGGTTGTCAGTATAATTGATTTTACCCCTTCCACATCCTTAAGCTTGGATATTATGCTCCAGAGTTTTTCCGGTACAACGTCAACACCGGTTAGTGAAGCGGACAGACCAGCTGTCTTGTAGTTAATAACTACTTTATAACCAAGAATTACTTTTTCTCTTTCAAGTTTGGAAATTCTCTTTCTGACAGCGGTTTCAGTTATTCCCAAAACTTTTGCGATTTGAGTTTTTGGGGTTCTAGCATTTTCCATAAGTATCTTCAGTATGGTTCTATCCTTAGTGTCCATTGTGTAGCCTTTTATTTTAACGTATATATATGCTTTGTTCGAATTTCGAACAAAACTTTTTTATTTCATTAGCAATAAGTTCAAGATATGTGTATGAACCTACCTTTGCTTGGAGAAAGAGCCCCAGAATTCAAAGCACTGACTACCAAGGGTGTTATTGAATTTCCAAAAGATTACGAAGGAAGCTGGGTAGTTCTATTTTCACACCCAGCAGATTTTACACCAGTTTGTACGACTGAATTTGTTGCATTTGCAAAAAGATATAAAGAATTTAAAGAAAATAATTGTGAACTGATCGGACTGAGTATAGATCAGGTTTTCAGTCATATTAAGTGGGCAGAATGGATAAAAGAAAAGCTCGGGATTGAAATTCCATTTCCAATAGTGGCGGATGATAGAGGCAAGATTGCAGAAATGTACGGAATGATTCATCCAAATAAGGGTACAAATACAGTAAGAGCTGTTTTTATAATCGATCCAAAAGGTGTGATCAGGGCAATGCTGTACTATCCGCAAGAACTCGGAAGAAATATGGATGAGATTCTTAGAATGGTCAGAGGATTGCAGATAAGTGACCAGAACGGAGTGGCTTTACCCGCCAACTGGCCAAACAATGAACTGATTGGAGATAAGGTAATAATACCACCAGCAACCGATGAAAGCACAGCAAAAGATAGACTTGAGAAAATGAAAGCTGGAGAAATTGAGTGCTATGACTGGTGGCTCTGTTACAAAAAACTGTAATGGTTAGTGAGGTGATGATTTGTGAAAACATTGGAGAATTTAGTTAAGGCTTTTATGGGAGAGAGTATGGCAAGAAATAGGTACACTTTCTACGCAAAAATCGCAAAGAAGGAAGGATACGTGTTTGTCTCTAAGGTTTTCTTAGAGACTGCCGAGAATGAAAAAGAGCATGCCGAAACACTATTCGAGCTAATTCAGGAAATCAAAGGTGATGTATCATCCGTTAAATTTGAGGGTGAAGCTCCGCTAACTCTAAGCACTACAGTTGAAAATCTGAAGTGTGCGATAGAGGGCGAACACTACGAAAATACGGAAATGTATCCTGAATTTGCTAAAGTTGCTGAGGAGGAGGGTTTTAAGGAGATAGCTGAGAGACTGAAAGCTATCGGTCAGGCTGAAGTTCATCACGAAAATAGGTACAAAGCTATACTTGAGGCAATTGAGACAGGCAGTATGTTCAAAAGAGATGAGGAAGTTGCATGGGTTTGCTTGGAGTGTGGATACATCCACTACGGAAGGGAGCCTCCCGAAAAATGCCCGAGCTGTGGACACGACAAAGGCTACTATGTTGCAATAGATATGCTAAACCTTTAGTCCAAGAGGTGAATTTGACATGATGGTATATACAGAGGGCGATAAAGCTTCAAATCACAAACCCAAGATAGAGTGTCCTGAAAGCGTTAAAAAGGGGGAGAAGTTCGAACTCAGAGTTTATGTTGAAGGACATCCAAACAAAGTAGAACACTCAATAAGGTGGATAGAAACTTATTTTTACGAGGATGGAAGAGATTTTAACCCCGTAATGCTTTGTAAGTCTACCTTCTCTGAGTTTGTAAATCCCGATATAAAAGTAGAAGCAAAACTTGAGAACGGTGGAAAAATTGTTGCTTTAGCTTACTGCAACAAACATGGATTGTGGAGTGAAGAAAAAGAAATAAAAGTTGAGTAACTTATTTATACTCTTCTCTTTTTAATCTATTTTTTGGTGGTTGAATGGTGAAAGTATGCAGGGATGTTTACTGGGTCGGGGCTATAGACTGGTGCGAAAAAGATTTTCATGGTTTTGAAATCCATAGAGGATTAACGTACAATTCCTACCTTATTACCGATGAAAAAGTTGCTTTGATAGATGGCGTGAAGCACAATTTTGTCCGCGACCAGTTAAGAAAAGTTGAAAACTATGTAAAAATTGAGGACATAGAGTACTTGGTTGTTAACCATATTGAACCAGACCACTCTGGAAGTATACCTGAAATAGTAAAAAGGGCAAACCCAACAGTAATCTGCTCAAAAATAGGTAAAGAAGGGCTTGAGGATTACTACGGATGCGAAGGATGGAATTTCAAACCTGTTAAAACTGGAGATAAAGTGAAGCTTGGAACAAAAACCCTGACATTCATTGAGACACCGATGCTCCACTGGCCGGATAGCATGATGACGTGGATGGATGATGGAAAGGTACTGTTCTCAATGGATGTTTTCGGTCAGCACTTTGCAGGTTCTGAAAGGTTCGATGATGAACTTGGAGTTGGTGAAGCCGTGAAATGGGCAAAAATCTACTATGCCAACGTGTTTATGCCGTTCGGAAAAAACGTTCTAAATACGGTTAAAAAACTGAGAGACCTCAATATTGAACCGGAAATCATAGCTCCATCCCACGGGATTGTATGGAGAAATCCAGAAATTATACTCAAAAAATACATCGAATGGGCAAAATTTAAGAGTGATAAAAAGGCAGTTATAGTGTATGATACAATGTGGCATTCAACCGAAAAGCTCGCAATGGCAATAGCTGAGGGAATAATGTCCAAAGGAGTTAAGGTCAGAATATTTAATGTTAGGAAGGATGCTTGGACAGATATAATGGCAGAAGTACTTGATGCAAAAGCGGTATGTGTAGGTTCACCAACAATGAACGGTACTGTGTTTCCATCAGTAGCTGGATTTCTCACCTATATGAGGGGTCTAAAACCCAAAAACAAGATTGCTACAGTATTTTCAAGTTATGGCTGGGGAGTTGGAGCATACGAAGAAATAATAGAAGTTCTAAAGGATATGGATTTTGGAATTATTGAAGGATTGAAAGTGAAGTTTAAACCAACAGAGGAAGAATTAGAGGTTGCAAGAGAGCTCGGAGAGAAGATAGGCGAAATAATTGTTGAGCGATAAACCTGCGAGGAAAAATATTTAAAGATTGTTCTCAGAATGAAAAAGCATGGATTTAGAAGATATTGAAGACATAATAATGGAAACTGTTGATGAGGAGGATGTTGAAGAAGATGAAGCTCTTGCTGAAATACTCAAACTCGCAAACAAGCTTGTAAAGCTACTCGATGGAGTTAAAAGCTATGAAATTAGAGAGGCTGCTTCCCTCACACTCATTAAAGAGCTTGTGCAAAATGATGAAGTTTTAAGAGGTCTGGCAACAAAAATGCTTCAGGATATGTGCTACGGTATGGATGATGATGAAAACTACGTTTCCTGATTCTTAGATTTTTTTAGATTATAAAATTTTATATGAAATTCTAAAATATCATACCAGATACGTACGATGCTACTTTGACCCCTATCATAACAAAAATAGCAATTACCAATGTTTCTACACAGGCTTTAAAGCTTATTTCTCTGATAATCAATGCCGAAAGCAAATCCGTCAGCACGGCAAATGCTAAAGCCGCTAACAGTCCATATCTATTGAATACAAGTACCATTACAACAACAAAGGGCACTGATAGAAGGCTACCAACAACTGCAAGTTTAACAAGATTGATGTTTGTTGAATTTGCTATTACACTTGTCATTCCAGCCATTCTCGGGCAAATAATGAACAAAGCAAATGCCAGACTTGCTATTAGCAAATTCCTCATTTTATCCTCCCCCACAACTTTTCTGTTTTATCTTTCAAATTATCCCCCAGCCTAATTGACAAAACTCCCAGAACTGAAAATGGTAGTAGTAGAATTTCTGGTCTAATAGCGAAGCTGTAGCCATTTCTAGATATCAACGAATCCATAGCATTGGCTAAAATTACTAATACGTACAGTAATCCAAAAATGGCTAACAACATCGAACCAACAAATAGGTACGCTTCATCATCCAAGATACATCCTCTCAGAAAAATTAAAGATATTACAATCAAAGCAAATCCTCCAAAAACATCCGGTGGTATGTAATTAATATTAATTTTAAAAATTCCGGATAGAGTTTCAGCTATACCAAAAATTAAAGTTACTATAGATAATAATAACATATATACAACCTCATATACCCTCATTTACATCACCCTCCCAAAACAGACTATTAGTCCAGCTACAACATATGCCAGCACGAGTTCGTAAAGTACAACAAATCCTACCCACTTCCACTCTCCAAGTTCACTCTTTAGAACGCCTACTGTGCCCAAGCATGGTAGATATATCAGAGTGATTGCCATCATTGCAAGGGCTGTTACTGGATTGAAGTCATGGCGAATGCCAGCGCAAACGTTTCCAGAATAGAGGAGTCCAAATGTACCCACTACCAACTCCTTAGCCATAAACCCACTGAGTAAAGCTACACCTGCCTTCCAGTTCAATCCAAGTGGTCTGATGAGTGGCTCTACAACATGCCCAATTAAAGCGGCATAGGAATTCCCTATTAATTTTCCACCGGCAGTCGCACTCCAAGGAAAATGTGTGAGATACCACATAACCATAGCTCCTGCAAACAGTATCGTAGCTGCTTTTTTAAGGAAAATCTGTGTTCTTAACCACGCACCGGATAAAACACTTCTCATAGATGGCATACTGAAGTCCGGCATTTCCATTAAAAATGGTGAAAGTTCTTCACTAAAGAATGCTCTTCTTACGATAGTAGCCATTATTGCAGCGAGAACGATACCGAGTATATACATAGAGACAATTACCGCACCCTCATATCCTGCAAAAAACACTCCCGCAAACAGAACGTATACTGGAAGTCTCGCACTGCAGGACATTAGCGGATTTATAATAATACTTATTTTTCTATCAACATCACCTTTTATTGTCCTCGTGGCAAGTATTGCTGGAACGTTGCAACCAAATCCAAGGAGCATTGGAATAAATGATTTTCCGTGCAGTCCTATTTTTGTCATTGCTCTATCCATAACGAATGCTGCCCTCGGCAAATATCCCGTATCTTCCAAAATCCCCAGTGCTACAAAAACAAAAATTATAGGTGGCAAATAAACTAATATAAAACCGAGACCGCCAAAAACACCATCTCCTACAAGAGATGCAAGCACCTTGCATGGTATGTTTAATTTTGCCCAGTTTGATGCAATAGAGAAAAGAGAAGCTATTGCATCACTGAAACATTGAGAGACATCAAAAGCAAAGCGAAACACTGCCCACATTAACGTTAGAAATATAGGTATGCCCAAGTATTTGTCCAAGACAACCGTATCAATTAAGTCGGACACCGTCTTTTGTTTTAATTTTTTTTCAACACTCTTGCTAACAATTTTATCAATAAGTTCGTATCTCGCACCAACAATCTCGTCTAAGAAATCCACCGCTCTATCACCTCCCTACTTAAATTTGTAAGCTTAAAAATTTCCTCATCTCCTTCAAGTAATTTAATTGCAACAAATCTTGAGGGATAATCTGGTAATATATTTTGTTTAATAATTTTTTCCTGAATAGTATATATTATTTTCTCGATTTTGTCATTATATTTTAAATATATTTTTGATTTGCTTTTCATCGCGAAGTAAACCGCTCTTTTTAATTCATCAATACCTATATTCTTTATAGCAATTGTTGGAACTATTGGTAATTTTAATTCCTTTGATAAATTTTTGACATTTATTTTATATCCTTTAGTTTCAGCCAGATCCATTTTATTTAAACAGATTACTACATTAGCTTCCATTTCCAGCAGTTGTAGAGTCAGGTAGAGATTTCTCTCAATATTTGAAGCATCAACAACGTTCACAACAACATCAGGTTTCTCGTTGATAATGTAGTCTCTCGCAATTTTTTCATCTATGGTGCTGGCGGTAAAACTGTAGATGCCGGGAAGGTCAACCACCTGAAATTCTACATCCATGTATCTGCAAACACCTTCCTTCTTTTCAACCGTCACACCCGGCCAGTTTCCAACTTTCTGCTTAGCCCCAGTTAGGGCATTGAATATTACTGATTTTCCAACGTTTGGGTTTCCGGCAAGAGCTACTTTTCTCATTCTTTCACCTTAACAATAACGCTCTCAGCTTCATCTCTTCTCAAAGATATACAGTAACTTCTTACTTCAAATTCAATTGGATCTCTAAATGGTGCATTTCTTATCATTCTAATCTCAGTTCCTTTGCTAATTCCCATGCTGAGCATTTTTCTCTTGATATCCAAATCTCCTTTAATTTCAACAATTACAGCTTTTTGATTTGGTTCAAGCTCACTGAGTTTCATGTTTTGTAATTCAATTTCGGTATTAAAATAATTTACCCTTATAAAATTAGGTTACAAATCTAATACC
>QNXS01000036.1 GCA_003978865.1 Archaeoglobus sp.
CTATAAACAGTTCCGTAAACATCAAACCACCCAAAAGGATAGTAGATACCTTTGTACACGTATATATCCACACTTTCATCGGATTTTGGATTTAAGTCATTTATAGCCAGATACCACGTCCCAGTGTCTGGGTTGGTAATAACATACCCGTAACCATCCTGAGTGCCTACATTCCAAACGTCCGATGCCTGCACATAGTAATCCTGATTTGGAGATTTAACATAGAGAGAGATCGGTCTTATACCATAGCTATAGTAAAAAGTATCAAAGTCTGAAGTTGTTACAAAAATCAAGTAATCGTAGTTACTGTTGTTTATATTCACGCCAATTACAGATGGGGAGGATGTGACATTTCCACTTACACTCGAGTACGGGGTGTAATCATTCATACTTCCAGATGCATCGATTGTATGAATCACAGTAATATTTGTTGAACTTTGATTTATCCCATTACCAAAGAGAAATATATTTACAGTTGAGCTTTCTCCAGGAGCAATAGATGCCGGAACAACATACTTATCGATGTAAAGTTCCGGTTGTGGATTTGAGACAACACTAACGTTAACACAGTCATAGCTTACATAACCAAGACTATCCTTCACCTCAAGGGTTATAGTATAATTTCCAGTAGAGCTAAAATTCCAAGTTGTTATTCCGGTATCCGGATTTACTGGGTCATACTCTTTAAAAGATTGAAACAGTATTCTCTTATAGTTTTGACCAGTGATGATCCATCTATAGTAAAGAGTACCCTCTCCGTATGAGTGAGTCATGTCTAAAGTTATGTTTTCACCAACAGTGGCTTCAGTTGGATGAACAATAGCCACCGCCGTGGGTAGCAGGTGTATGGACGAATTCAGTAGTATTTCGTGGGTAATTTCGCTGCTGAAAGTTCTGCCCTTTGTTATAAAACCCAATGTTGTTCTACCTATGTTTTCTTTTTGAGTCCATATATTTGATTTAACTATCAGTTCGTTATTACTCAATTCTACACTGTAAGTCTCCTTACCTACCTCAGCAGGCATGTAAACTTTACTCTTAAAAATACCGTTCTTCGGTGAAACGAGTAGCATATCTGTTATCTGAGCTGAAATTTCGCTTGCTACATCCTGAAACTGATTTTTCATTGCATTAGCAGTTGGCATTCTCGACATTAGTGTGCTAAGCTGAGGTACTATGAATGCCATGAGCAATGCAAGTATTCCAACGATCAGCATGTATTCAACCAGTACTGAAACACCATTCCTGTCAGACAACAACAGTCTCAGTATCTTCATAATCAACACCTGAATTAAAGAAAACTATATTAACCGTATAACAAGAAATTTCATCGTTACTGGTATATTTAACATCGACAATATTTATACTTGCATAACATCCATGTTCAGCATAGAGTTTTTCGACTTGCTGATTTACCTTCTGAGCATAGTTTAAAAAGTTATTCGGATTATTCTCGGCATATTTTTTTAAATCAATGAATGCTATTCTTCTAAGATTTTCTATTGCATACTTTGGAAAAGTTAACTGAGTTGTACTGCTCTCCATACCCGCAAGTACATTCTGAGTGTAAACAAGAGAGAGTTCAGCAAGTAACACCGATATGAAGAGCGTTAGTATTATTATTATCTGACCTCTATTATCTCCAATTAAACCTGCCATAGTGTCAACCTCACCTCCAAAACAACCGGATACCCAGAACTTTCATAACTTGAATTACTTACAAACGGGGAGTCGCTCACGAAATCGTTGCTGTCTATTACGATGTACCTAGAAGCTGTCACAGTATTTGAAACAGGATTAGTGTTCGTGAGGCTGATTTTTTCAACACTACCAGTTGAAAAGTTGTAGTAGTAAACAACAAAGCTAAAATTAACATCCACAGGCAAACATTCTTTTGTTGAATTTATAAGAGGTAAAACAACTGTATTAAAGTTGCTTGAATTTAAATGCTCTAAAACATACTCGAGCGTGTCCTGAGTTGGTGATGAGGGATTATCAAGTACCCTCAGTGTATCCTTAGCGTACTGACTTAGCTGAACGTCAACTACCTGAGTTGACTGGGGAGCAATTATCAGAGTTGAACGGAAAAGGAAGTAAGCTACCAAAAGCAAAAGCATGGCAGCAACTATACTTTCAAGTGTAAAAGCCTGTGCTTTACAGTCTCTTCCAAACTTACCCCCCACAAGCTTACTTATTCCCGTCATATACACCTACCACACGCAAACAACAAGTTTGGCAACTATTCTCCCCGCGATGTACTGTCCCGCACTTGAGTAAATCAAATATCCAGCTAAATTATGAGATATAACCGTCAAGTTTACAGTTCCAGAAATGGCAGATATCTGACCAGCAACGTTATAAACCCCCGGTGAAAGAGAACCTCCATTGGATGGAATTCTGAGTATTTTCTCTCCACCCCATCCATTTCCTTTGCTTATTTTCACTATTATCCAACTGCCACTGCCATTACCCCAGATCTGAGTTTTTGTTACAACAAATGTAAAAACTCCCACGGGAGCAGTGACATTTAGAATTTTAGTCTTGTTAACTCCATATTCTGACGTGGTTATATCGTAGGTGAAAGATGCATTGTTTAAATAAACTATTCTACAATATTTAACAACATCTTTAAATTTTGGTATGGGTTTACCTATTAGCAGTAATGGCTTACCGTTGTAGTATGAATAAACAGGATAAGACGTATTGCTATAAACGTACTGTAGAGATATATTGTAGTTCTCAATACCGAACATGTTCGCAATGCTATCGTATCCCTCCTGCTCGTACATTTCCGAAAAGTTCAGAATTTTTGGTATTGACAGCTCACACATTTTCCCATCACACAGGCCAGCTCTAACTGTTACCTCGCTGTCCTTCCAGTGATCCTCCCAGTTCGTACCATTACATGTTCCATTTGTCCAGTAACCGGGACTTTCAGTAAGAAGAGCGGAGATTCTGTAAGCATCGGAACTCAGAGAAATATCACTTCTCTGGACAACAAATATTGAAGGAAGATACTGCAGAATGAATATAAACGTGACCATAAATACAGTTAATCCAACAAGTACATCCAGACTCAACTGACCCGATTTTGATCCAGTTTTTAGCTTCACTATTATTATGGTAATAATACAAACTATAAATTGATTTCGTTGTCAGCTATGGATGCCTAAAATCAGGAACTAAACACTCCAGAATTTTCTCGTTCTTATATAATTTTTTTCTACTTCAAGTAGTTCTCTGAAAAATTCTTCTTCATTTCTATAAAACTTTGCAAGAATTCTCGAAGCGTATTCAGCCCCGACACCAAGAGTATTCATAGCATAAACAGCTCTCTTTCCATAACACATTACTAAATTGGCTATTCTCATAAGTTCATCCCTTGAGTAGTCCTCAAGTTTTCTTCTCGCATTTACACATGCAATTAACTTGGAACCGCATCTTATACACGTAAGGTTATCCACACAACCAACTTGAACTCTTATCCTGCATCCACAATTCATACAATATAGCCAGCAGAATTCCTTCTCTATTCTCTTTTTGAATACATGCAAAACTGCAGAGGTGGGTTTTGATGGAAGGAGCAAATCGAAAGTCTGTCGTTTTACAACTTTTGAAATTTCTTCAAGCTCTCCAAGTTTTACAACATCTATTTCATTAAAAAGCTTGGAAAGGATTTCTACCAACTTTTCAATGTTGAACCTTTCTGTGATTAATTCTCTCACAGCTTCCCTGTAAACTGGGGTATCTTTAATTCTTAAGGCAAATTTCTTCAAATTCATTCTCGTTATGTCGGAATCTTTGCTGAGTATACCAAACTTTCTTGCGGATGACACCAACTTCCACTGAAAGAGTTTGGTATCAAGCATAGCCCTTTCTGAAAGCCAGTATATGCCCTCCTTTGAAATTTCTCTCAGCTGCATCAGAGTATCATAAACTTCGTCCACTTTTGCAGGATACAACTTTATTCTGTATGGATCTAACTCCACCGAAACACTCGTCGTTTTTCTCGCAGACACAAGCATCCCTATTATTCTACCAAGAACTTCATTTACTGTATGACCAAAGCAGCAGTTAATAACAACAAATCCCCCACCCTGCTCCAGTGTTACGAGTTTATCGGAAGGAATAACCCTGCTTTTTTCTATTATTCTTACAACCTCCTCGCAGGCTTCTCTGTTTGTATTAAATCTTTTTTGTAAGAGTTCCACTGTTTTTTCTCTGCCAAAAACATCAATCATCCTTTTTATCTTTTCTCTCAGTTCTCCGACACCCATCGCCACTTCAAAAGGTACGGGTATTTCCTCACCAATCCAGCTTGGTATCTCTCCTTCCCCACTTACCGGCTCAACTTTAACATCTGAATTAACATCAATTATCCTCCAGAGTTCCCCTTTCATTGCGAACACTTCACCTCTAAATGTTGTAACGAAAATCTCATCAAGAACTCCAACAGGCTTGCCCGAAGTTATGTCAAAAACCCTGTATTTCTTTTCATCAGGTATCATTGAAACATTATCGTAGAAGTACCTCCTTGTTTTTCTTTTTGGATATACTACAGCTTCACCTCCATCAGAATCATGCATCCCTACAATACCATTACCGGCAAGAAACATGCACACATCAAGAAATTCCCTGTAACTCAAATCTCTGTATGGATACGCTCTTCTAATTATTCTGTATGCTTTTTTACATTCAATACCCCCGTATTCAATTGCCATCGATGCTATCTGGTTTGCAAGTGTGTCTAAGCTCTTTTTATGGCATACCTCCTCTTCAATCTTGCCCATTTCTGCCATTTCTTTTATTATCCAAGATTCAAGTATCTCATCAAAACTTGTTGCCACAATTATTCCCTTAGATTCCTCTCCTGCCCTATGTCCACTTCTTCCAACTCTCTGAAGTAACCGGGAAACCTGCCTAGGGCTGTTATATTGAATAACACAATCTATGCTGCCAACATCAATTCCAAGTTCCATTGACGACGTGCAGATCAAAGCTTTTATCTCGCCTCTCAGGAGTTTTCTCTCAGCCTCGAGCCTAGCCTCCTTAGAGAGAGAACCATGATGAACTTCAACTCTTGCAATCCTTCTCAATTTCAGGGCAAGAGCTTCTGCAGTCTGTCTTGTGTTTACGAAGATAAGAGTTGACCTGTGCCTTTCGAGTATTTCTGCTATACACCTTATTTGGGCTGCAACTTCTGCATCAACAAATAGTTCTTCAGCAAGTTTTTCATCCTCAGTATTAACTCCCGGCTTCACAACAGAAAATCTATACTTTTTATTTTCAAATCCCTCTACAATATCTACATGACTCCCACCACTGAAAAAAGCAGCAACATCCTTTTTGTTTTTCACAGTTGCCGAAAGACAGATTGTACTAAAGTCCGCTATTTCTCTCAACCGCTCAACAGCAACAGATAACTGCACACCCCTTTCACTCTGAAAAAGCTCGTGAACTTCATCTATAACAAGAAACTTCACATTTTTCAGCCAGTTTCTCAATCTTTTTCCAAGAAAAAGTAGTTGAAAAGTTTCCGGAGTTGTTACGAGTATATGTGGTGCTTTCTTGGATTGTTTCTCCCTCTCTGATCTGGATGTATCTCCATGCCTGACAGCTATTTTCAAAGAAAGAAGGTTTGATAGTTCCTGCAACCTCCTAAGTACATCTCTATTTAATGCTCTGAGGGGCGTTATATATATAAGGGCGATAGGTTTCAGTTTCCTTCGCAATATCTCATTTAAAGCTGGAACAATTGCCGCCTCGGTCTTTCCACTTCCAGTAGGAGCAACAATTAGGCAGTTTCTACCTTCAGCTACTGTTTTAAAACTTCTGATTTGTAGCTCATTAAGCTCAACAATTCCATATTTTCTTAAAGCTCTTTTAAGTTCAGGAAGTATTTTGTATTCAATCATTTTTAAATTTCCTCTCCGATAATTCGGTAATTAACTCTTTCTTCCAAAACTTTTTTTGCCTTTTATTTCCAACCATTATGCATGCTTCGGAGGGTAGCCGTTTTAATGATCTTACTAATAATTGCGGTAACATTCCAAACGCCAGTATCTGCTCAATTTATACACGAAAGAAAAGTCGTGATACAAGCTGTTGCTGTCAAAACGGGAACAAAACCAGAGGGCGCTGTAATAAATATAACTGTGGTTGTTACACCCGGTAATGGAGAAGTCTTCGTTTCAACATCACCGTACACAGAAATAGATATGCAGGGTAGTGCTCAGCTTGCTGCTCTTACTGCATGTGATCTACTTGGAATTGACTACATGAAGTACGACTTCTTTTATACTATACATGCAAACGCCCCTATAGTTGGAGGCCCCTCCGCCGGCGGTGTTATGTGCGTAGCTACAATAGCAGCTCTGAAGAATCTCAGCATAAAAAGAGACGTATTTATGACCGGAATGATATACCCGGATGGATTTATAGGTCCGGTTGGAGGGATACCCTACAAGCTTGAAGCTGCTGCAAGTCATGGAGCCAAGTACTTTCTTATTCCAGCAGGACAAAGAATTGTTTACGTAAGAGAGACAAAAATTGTAAAAAACGGACCTTTCATTTTCGAATCGACAGTAACAAAACCTGTTGATGTTGTAAAACTTGGAGAGAAACTCGGAGTAAAAGTTGTAGAAGTTGAAACAGTAAATCAAGCCCTTGAATACTATACTGGTTACAAGCTTGAGCAAAAGAATGCCACCGTAAATCTAACAAGATACTCTAACATTCTCAAAAAGCTTGCTGACAAAATGAAAAAAGAGGCAGAGAATTTATACGACATAATCAGTCAGATAACCACGAAAGATGAGTTGTCAAACATCAAAAAAATTATGGAGGAAGCTCAAACAGAGTACAATCAGGGGAGGTACTACACAGCAACAAGTGAGTGGTTTACTGCAATGATTAAAATGAGGTACATACAGTATGAACGCACAATAAAAACCGAACAAGCATTAGAGAACGAGTTCAAAAGAGTTCAGAAAGACATAAACAACATGCTGGGGTATCTTAATTCTACAAGCAACTCTGTTGGACTTGAAAGCTTTCAACTTTACGGAGCTGCTGAGGAAAGGATAACCATAGCCCAGAACTATTTGAATAAGGCTGAAAGTTCCTCAGATGTTAACACAGCACTTTATTATTTAGCTTACGCAAGGGAAAGAGTTGAAAGTGCAAGATTGTGGTTGTCCCTCCTTCCCGGAATAAAAGAAGATGTGCCCTTAGGAAAACAGGAAATAAAAAGAAGAGCACAACTATACTTAAGTCAAGCCGAATCCATGATAGTTTATGCAAGTTCTATATATGGTCAGAAAGATTTACTTGAGCTTGCTCAACAGGATGTTGACGCAGGTAGAACTCAGCTTGACGAGGGACTTTACTGTGGAGCGGCACTATCAGCCATAAACGCTATAACAAAAGCCAGCTTGAGTATAGAACTGATAGGATTTCCAAGTTCTCAAATTCAGGAGTTGCTTCAGGAGAAAATTAATGCTTCAAAAAAGGATGCTCAGATAGCTATAGCCCAGCTTGAAAAGCACGTTACACCAATACTACCAGTGGCATACTACGAATTTGCTGAAACCAGTAAAGATCCCATCACCAAACTTGCTTACTTTAAGCTCTCTGAAAGAATAGCAAAACTTATAGGGGTTCTTGCTAAAATACATCAGCACAGTAAACTTGTAAAGGTAAATCACCCATCAGCCCCAACTTTCGAAGAATCGTACACAAACACTATAAATACGAGAGTTCCCGGATTTGAAGTCGTTGTTTCAATAGTTGCAGTATTTATAGCACTATGGAAAAGAAGGATGTAAAGGATGTAACACAAAAATAACATATAATGCATAAATACATACTTGCATAATACAATTACTAATTTAATTTTTAATTTTTAACTAATGCATCGCTAAATACTTATTGAAATAAAAAAATAAAAAAGAGAGAAAAGAAGAAAAAACGTAGTAATAGCAAAAACTTTACTATGCTAAAACAATGGACATTCTCAACAGGATGATTTAAAGTTGGTAAGGCAAAAAAGAAGTGCTTACTTGTTTGAAGATGCCACGCTGAGAGCTGAGGGATACTCTTTACAAAACAACATTACAAAACAGTACGGAGTTAGGGATTTAAATTTTAAAATGAAATAAAATAAAATTTAGCTCTCCAGAACGATTTCTATATTAACATCCTTTGGTACCTGAATTCTCATTATCTGTCTCAGAGCTCTTTCGTCAGCAGCTATATCTATTAGTCTCTTGTGAATTCTCATTTCCCAGTGGTCGTATGTTTCACTTCCTTCCCCATCCGGTGCCTTTCTAACGGGAACAACCAGCCTCTTTGTAGGTAGGGGAACAGGACCTCTAATTTCCACTCCCGTCTTGTTAGCTATTTCCTTGATTTGCCTGCATATTCTGTCAAGATCAGACGGATTCATCCCAGAAAGCCTTATTCTTGCCTTGTAACCTTTAATGCCCATTATAAACACCTTATAAATGTTTTTAAGGTTTTAGAATTCTCCACATATAAAAATATTATAAAAAAGAGCTAATCCCTCGGAGTTAAATCAAGCACCATTCCAGCTGCAACGGTCATACCCATATCTCTGATAGCAAATCTGCCAAGCGGTGGTATTTCCTTGACTTTCTCGAGTACCATTGGTCTGGTAGGTTGCAGTTTGACTATTGCAGCATCACCTGTTTTGAGGAACTGCGGATTGTCTTCCTTAGCCTGTCCCGTTCTTGGGTCAATTTTCTTCAGTAGCTCAACAAACTTACATGCAACCTGAGCAGTGTGAGCATGAACTACAGGTGTATATCCTACAGTTATTGCAGTTGGATGCTGGAGCACTATTATCTGAGCTGTAAAATCTCTTACAACAGTTGGTGGATTTGTCGTATGTCCGCATACATCTCCTCGTCTAATATCGTTCTTACCAACGCCTCTTACGTTAAATCCAATGTTATCTCCCGGATATGCTTCTTTCAACGGTTCATGGTGCATTTCAATACTCTTTACTTCACCACTCACGCTTGGGGGCTCAAACACAACTTTGTCGCCCACTTTAAGTACTCCAGTCTCCACTCTGCCGACTGGGACAGTTCCAACACCACTTATTGAGTAAACATCCTGAATTGGTATTCTAAGCGGTTTGTCAACTGGTTTCTCTGGTGGCTTCAGGTTGTCAAGGGACTCAAATATGGTTGGACCTTTGTACCATGGAGTCTTATCGCTCCTCTTCAACACGTTATCTCCATAGTAAGCAGAAGTTGGTATGAATGGAATTTCATCAACTTTGTAACCCACCATTTTAAGAAGTTTTACTACCTGCTCTTTAACCTCATTATATCTCTTTTCATCGTAGTTTACTTTGTCCATCTTGTTTACGGCAACAATCATCTGATTTATACCAAGAGTTCTAGAAAGAAATACGTGCTCTTTCGTCTGCGCCTGCACTCCATCATCAGCAGCAACAACGAGAATTGCAGCGTCAGCCTGAGAAGCTCCAGTAATCATGTTCTTTATGAAGTCTCTGTGCCCGGGGCAGTCAACTATTGTGATTTCATACTTCTGAGTTTTGAATTTTCTATGAGCGACGTCAATAGTTATACCCCTCTCCCTCTCTTCTTTCAGTTTGTCCATTACCCAAGCAAATTCAAAAGTTGCCTTACCTTTTTCTTGAGCCTCTTTTCTATACTTCTCTATTATATGCTCCGGGATCTCACCAGCCTCGTATAAAAGCCTACCTATCAGTGTACTCTTTCCATGGTCGACGTGTCCTATCATGGCAACGTTAATGTGCTCCTTCTCCTTCGCCATACTTACCTCCTCCTTTACATTTATTCGATTAATTTCGAATTTGAACTACAGCTTTTCAAACTTTCGTCTGATGAATCTTCTTCTGCCATACACATGACAGGTATATAAAACTTTGCTGAGCTAATTATGATATTTGCTACCACGCAAGGTTAAGCACAGTTGTGTCTGCTTCCTAAAGAGTTAATACCACCTTTGTTCAAACTCGAAATATGAAACTAACTGAGAAGGAAGGAGAAGTTGCTGTAAAGCTTGCAAGAAAAGCTATAGAAGTCTATCTTACAGAAGGAAAAGTAATTCGAAATAGACTTTCTGGCGTATTCGAAGAAATGAGAGGTGTTTTTACAACACTTACAAAAAAGGGTACGTTGAGAGGATGCATTGGTTTTCCCTATCCAGTTAAAAGACTTGACGAAGCAATAATAGAATCAGCCATAGCTGCCGCAACTCAAGATCCAAGATTTCCAAGAGTGGCTCCCGATGAAATGAAAGAAATTTGTGTTGAAATAACAGTTCTAACCATACCTAAAAAGATTTTAGCAAATCCAAAAGATTATCCAAAGTATATAGAGATAGGAAGACATGGATTGATGGTACAGATGGGTCCTTACTCCGGGTTACTTTTACCTCAAGTAGCTGTTGAACTAAGACTGGATGCAGAGAGTTTTCTAAGTGAAACATGTATGAAAGCGGGTTTACCTCCAGACTGCTGGCTATCTGGAGCAGAAGTTTACAGATTTGAAGGACAGATATTCAAGGAAGTGGAACCAATGGGAAAAGTGATTGAGGTTACCTTTTGAGCCTGCTGTCAAAAATACAACAAACAAATAAACAGATATATAGTTTCATTAAGACATGGTGGTATGATGGAAGGAGATGAAAGTGCATGCCTGCTCAAAACTGGAATCAAAAATCTTGTTAACGAGCTCATTATAAGGTACGAGTATTTAGAAGAAAAAGTAGCCTCTATAAAGGATCCTGAGGAGGCACTAAGGATTGCCCTGCAAGAGCTTGCTAAAGACGAAGCTTACGAGTTTCTATGTGATTTTGCTCCAATAGCTGAAGCTGATTACAACATTTTAAAAGATGTGTTCTCAAAAAAGTATGATCCAGAGATACTTGACAGGCTTATTGAAATAGGAGTTCTCGAAAAGAGAGGTGATACTGTCAGGCTACCAATACGCAAGTTAAAAATGGAGCTTAGAGGAGATCCAGCAATAGTTGCTGAGTACTGGAAAAGAGTGATGGAAAAGGAAAATGGTCCAAAAGAGGTCTGTGAATTTCTAAACGCTGCAATAGACGCAGGTTATATTGATGAAGCTGTAGATCTTTTCTTACAGCAAAATCAAGCCTCAGATAAACTAATAGAAGTTGGAGAGAAACTATTTGAAACTATAAATGATAATAAAGAAATAAAGGACTCTCTCGGGGAAAAATGGGCTGAAGTCGTAAGGCACATAGCCAACATGTG
Organism: Archaeoglobus sp.; assembly: GCA_003978865.1. GTDB lineage: Archaea > Halobacteriota > Archaeoglobi > Archaeoglobales > Archaeoglobaceae > WAPX01. The sequence continues at coordinate 11,297 of QNXS01000036.1, forward strand.
CTTTGACACAGGCAGAAAAAATGAAGCAGAAAAATACTACATTGTAGCAATCCAAGAATTTATCGATTTAGCAAAGAAAGATGAAAAAAGGATGAAAGACCTTGCAAAACTACTGTACAATCTTGCGAATCTCTACCATTTTATGAGAAGGTACGAAGATGCTGAAAAAAATTATGACTGGTCTGCGAGTATAATGAGAGACATGGGTATGGTAGAAGAGTTATCGGTGGTTCTCGATAGCTTAGGCTTGCTATGTATGAATTTAAGAAAAACCGAGAAAGCAAAAGATTGTCTTGAAGAATCTGCCAAAATAAGAAAAGAACTTGCACGAAAAGATAAAACTGCGATCCCTGACTACGCAAAAACAGTAAACAATCTCGGAGTCCTTTACAGAAGGCTAAAACAGCTTGAAAAAGTAGAGGAATGTTATAAAGATGTGATTGACATGCTTAGAGATGTTGCTGGAACAAGCCCAGAACTAATACCCGAGCTCGCTACAGTCCTAAATAACTTAGCATCTCTGTATATAGATGAAGGTAGACTTGAAGATGCAGAAAAACTTGTTGCCGAGATAATGATGTATGACAGATTCCTTCCACCAGATATAAAGATGAGGTACTACATGAACCTTGCCAAAATTCTTGAAAACAAGGATGAACAGGCTGCTGGAGAATATTACTTTAAATCTGCATGTTTAGCTTTTAACCTCTTTAAGAGCTATGGTTACAACTCTCCTAATTTTATACACCTCTTCGAAAAGGCAGAAAAACTTGCAAAAGATGAAATAAGTGGAGATGCTGCAATAATGAAAAGTGCCATAATGAGATTCTACTACAGGGTTGATACTGCACCTCCAGCAGGTATAAAATACAGCAAAAGAGGGGAGCTTATTTTGAGAGCTGCAAAAGGTGAGGCTATGAACTTTGTCGTTCAAAGCGAGGAAGATGCTACTGCACATATAATAGCGAGGGATATACTGCCAAAAGTTAGAGCAAAAATGAGAAAATACGAAGAAGACTGAGCTTAGTATTTAAATTATTTTTTCTTTGATCATAAGCTCAGCATTCAGTATGCTTGCTCCAGCAGCTCCCCTTACTGTGTTATGTCCCGTAACTATATATTTAATGCCCCATGCATCCTTTCTTATTCTGCCAACAACAACACTCATCCCATTACCTTCGTTTCTGTCGAGTCTTGGTTGAGGTCTGTCCTTTTCCATCCTGACTACGATAACTTTTTCAGGGGAACTCGGCAGATTCAAAGATTTCATGTTTTCGAACGCTTTCGCTACTTCCTCTACTTCAACATCCTTATAAAAGTCAACCCACACTGCTTCCGTATGACCATCAACAACAGCTACTCTATGACATGAAGCTGAAACGGTTATTGGAGCAGGAATAACCTTATTTCCGTCAAATTTTCCAAGTATTTTCAATGGTTCTTTTTCGACCTTGTCCTCCTCGCCGCTTATGTACGGGATAACGTTGTCCATTATTGCCATTGAAGGTACTCCGGGATAACCTGCTCCGCTCAGAGCCTGCATTGAAGCCACTCTAACAGATTTTAGTCCGAGTTCCATGAGAGGTTTGAGTGTTAGAACAAGCATTATCGTTGTACAGTTAGGATTCGTAACTATAAACCCATCCCATCCTCTATTCTTCTTCTGAACTTCAATTAAGGAGAGGTGTTCAGAGTTTACTTCTGGAATTACGAGGGGGACATCATCTACCATCCTGTACGCCGAGGCATTACTTGCAACAACAAATCCAGCCTCTGAAAACTTCGGTTCAACCTCTTTAGCCACGTCTGATGGAAGAGCTGAAAACACTATATCAGCATCAACGTACTTGGGATCCATTGGAACCATTTCGATATCCCTAACACATTTAGGCATATTAGCTGAGACCAACCAAGTTACTTCATTCCCATATATTTTTCCTACTCTCCTTTCAGATGCTGCCAGTGCTGAGATCTTAAACCATGGATGATTCTCCAAGAGCTGTACAAACTTTTGTCCCACCATTCCAGTTGCACCTAAAACAGCAACTTTGACTTTCATGGCTTTAAGAAATAACGCATAGCTAAAAAATATTTGCAAAATTTAATGGGTATTAACTTTAATGGATGTTAAGCCATGCAGAGGTTCACTTCGGGTATATACCCGGGACCAGCAGAAACCCGGCACGGGCTTTAGTGACCGCGGGCTGAACGGCTCGCCGAAGCTCGCCGCTTACACCCCGGCCCTATCAAACCGCTCTTTTAGCGGCGCCCTTAAGGGGCGGTTCTTTTCGGGGGCGGTTTCAGGCTTAGATGCTTTCAGCCTTTAACCGCATGGCGCGTAGCTGCCCGGCAATGCCCTGCCGGACAACCGGTGAACCAGTGGCGCCGGAGGCCTGTTCCTCTCGTACTAAGACCTCCTTCCCCTCAACCGCCCAGACACCCCCGTTAGATAGCAACCGACCTGTCTCACGACGGTCTAAACCCAGCTCACGATCCCCTTTAATAGGCGAACAACCTCACCCTTGGCCGCTGCTGCACGGCCAGGATGGGGAGAGCCGACGTCGAGGTAGCAAGCCTCGGGGTCGATATGAACTCTCGCCCGAGACAACTCTGTTATCCCTGGGGTAGCTTTTCTGTCGTCACCCGGCCTCACCAAAAGGCCAGGGTGGTTCGCTAGGCCCGCCTTTCGGCTCGTGATTCCTTATTATGCGGAATCACGTCAGGCCGGCTTTTGCCCTTGCACTCTACGGCGGATTTCTGACCCGCCTGAGCCGACCTTTGGGCTCCCCCGATACCTTTTCGGGGGAGTGGCGCCCCACCCAAACTGCCCACCTACCGATGTCCTCCCGGAGGGAGTTAGCCGCACAACTGAAGGTGGGTGGTGTCTCATGGGCGCCTCCACCCCGCCCGGAGACGGGGCTTCGACGGCTCCCACCTACGCTGCGCACCCTCAGTTATGCGGCAACGGCAGGCTGCAGTAAAGCTCCACAGGGTCTTCGCTTCCCAACGGGGGTCCCCAGACTCTTCACTGGGAAGTCGGGTTCGCCGGCTTCTGGCCGGGGACAGTGGGGGAGTCGTTAATCCGTTCATGCAAGCCGCCAATTAAGCGGCAAGGTATTACGCTACCTTAAGAGGGTCATAGTTACCCCCGCCGTTTACGGGCCCTTCGGCCTGTTGAACCAGGCTTTCAGGTACCCGCACTGGGCAGGACTCAGGGGCTGTACTAACCGTTGCCGGGTTGCAGCCCCCTGTGTTTTTAGTAAACAGTCGCTCCCCCCTAGGCACTGCGACCTGCGGTCCCCACTGGTTAGGCGAAGACCGCAGGCACCCCTTCTACCGAAGATACAGGGCCAATTTGCCGAATTCCCTCGGCCAGAGTGTTCCGCCACGCCTTGGCTTGCTCAGCCAGGGCACCTGTGTCGGTTCTCGGTACGGCCCACCCGTCCCCTTTTCACGGGCCCCAGGAGTCGACCGACTTAACGCCATCACGCCTTCATCCCCTTCTCTCCATTACGGACCTCCGGGGACTTCGACGCTTAGACGGGCTGGCAGCTCCCGCTCGGCCTATCCCGAGGCGTCGGGATCAGCGACGGGCGGTGCGGGAATATTAACCCGCTTCCCTTTTCGGTCGCATCGAATTACGAGCGACCTTAGGACCGACTAACCCACGGCTGACAAACGTGGCCGTGGAACCCTTGCCCTTCCGGCGGTCGGGATTCTCACCCGACTATGCTGCTACTACCGCCAGGATTCTCGTTGCCGACGGCTCCACCCGAGCTTACGCCTCAGGCTTCTGCGCCATCGGCACGCCCCCCTACCGGATCACCTTTCGGTGCCCCGGGGTATCGGCGGCCGGCTTGAGCCCCGTCCATTTTCGGCGCCCCGAGTCTCGGCTGGTGAGCTGTTACGCACTCCTTAGAGGGTGGCTGCTTCTAAGCCTACCTCCCAGCTGTCTTCGACCCGGGACTTCCTTTATCGTTTACACTTAGCCGGCACTTAGGGGCCTTAACCCCGGTCTGGGTTGTCTCCCTCGCGGACTGGGAGCTTACCCCCCAGCCCTGTCTCCGCCCATCTACGGCGGCGGTGGATTCGGAGTTTGACAGGGGGGCGAGGGTATCACCCCCCGACACCCCCAATCAGTGCTCTACCCCACCGCCTACCTCCGGACGGGTCGTACTGCGGTATGTTTCGGGGGGAACCAGCTATCCCCGGGCTCGATTGGACTTTCACCCCTAGACGCGGGTCAGAGGAGCGATTTGCACATCAACACCCCTTCGGGCCTCCACGAGGCTTTCGCCCCGCTTCACCCTACCCGCGCCTAGATCGCCCGGCTTCGGGTCGTACGGGAGTGACTAAGGGCGAGCGCACCCTGCCCCTCGTTACCTGCGGGCTATCGGTTTCCCTCCGGCTACGGAGTTACACTCCTTAGCCTCGCCACTCCCGTACACTCCCTGGCTCGTTCTTCAAAACGCACGCAGTAACCCCGGCATCCCGACTCGTACTCGCGCCTTGCGACGCTTTCCTTCGCCGGGCTTACCTTTCGGGCCACTGCTCACTATCCCCGGCCGGTTTCAGGCTCTTTTCACCCCCCTTCTCGGGGTACTTTTCAGCTTTCCCTCACGGTACTACTGCGCTATCGGACTCGGGACGTATTTAGTCTTGGGGGTTGATGACCCCCAGCTTCCCGCGAGAATTCCAACCCGCGGTACTCAGGATACCCCACCTTGTAACCGTAGAACTTACGCCTACGGGGCTATCACCCTCTACGGCACCGCATTCCAGCGGACTTCGGCTTCGTTCCACGGCATTAGGTAGGGTCCTACAACACCACATCCACCTAGAGTTACCCCTAGGTGTTCGGTTTGGACTCTGCCGCTTTCGGTCGCCCCTACTCACGGCATCGCGTTTGCTTTCTTTTCCTGCGGGTACTCAGATGTTTCCTTTCCCCGCGTTCCCGCTCCTTTAAAGGAGCGTTCCCGAAGGAACAGGATATCCCATTCGGGAACCCCGGGTTCTACGGCTCCATGCGCCTCCCCCAGGATTTTCGCAGCTTGGCACGCCCTTCGTCGGCGCCCGAGCCGAGCCATCCACCGACCGGGATACTCGCCGGAAACGCCGGTCCCGGTATGTATCCCGGAGTGAACCTCTGCACGGCCTCACGCAGCCTAAGTCTGAACTTAGGCCATCAACCCTTCCCCGACGACTCTACATCGCCGGGTGCACTGGTTGAATAACAGTATATGGACTCGTCGGGATTTGAACCCGAGGCCTCCGCCTCGCAAAGGCGGCGCTCTGCCAGCTGAGCTACGAGCCCTAAGCCTGCCAGCATTTGGACTTCGGCAGGCAGGGGCTGGATGCTCCGTTAGGAGGTGATCCAGCCGCAGATTCCCCTACGGCTACCTTGTTACGACTTAGCCCCCCTCGCGGACCCTGGGTTCGAACCTGCCCTGAGGACAGGCCCTCACCCCTAGCCCACTCGGGTGGCTTGACGGGCGGTGTGTGCAAGGAGCAGGGACGTATTCACCGCGCCATTTTGAGGCGCGATTACTACGGATTCCAGGTTCACGAGGGCGAGTTGCAGCCCTCGATCCCAGGTTAGACCGGGTTTAGGAGATTACCCACCCCTTTCGGGGTCGGTACCCATTGTCCCGGCCATTGTAGCCCGCGTGTAGCCCGGGGGATTCGGGGCATACGGACCTGCCGTTGCCCGCACCTTCCTCCGGCTTAGCGCCGGCAGTCCCCTCAGTGTGCCCGGCATCGCAAAAGCGATCCGCTGGCAACTGAGGGCGCGGGTCTCGCTCGTTGCCTGACTTAACAGGATGCTTCACAGTACGAACTGACGGCGGCCATGCACCACCTCTCAGCTAGTCTGGTAAGGTCTTCAGCCCGACCTTCATCCCGCTGTCTCCCCCGGTAAGCTTCCCGGCGTTGAATCCAATTAAACCGCAGGCTCCACCCGTTGTAGTGCTCCCCCGCCAATTCCTTTAAGTTTCAGCCTTGCGGCCGTACTTCCCAGGCGGCGGGCTTAACGGCTTCCCTCCGGCACCACCGGAGCTCGTAGCTCCGGTGACACCTAGCCCGCATCGTTTACAGCCTGGACTACCCGGGTATCTAATCCGGTTCGCTCCCCAGGCCTTCGTCCCTCACCGTCGGACCCGTTCTAGCCGAGCGCCTTCGCCACAGGTGGTCCTCCCGGGATTACAGGATTTCACCCCTACCCCGGGAATACCCTCGGCCTCTCCCGGTCCCTAGCCCAGCAGTATCCCCCGGAAGTCTGATCGTTAAGCGACCAGATTTCCCGGAAGACTTACTGGGCCGGCTACGGACGCTTTAGGCCCAATAAGAGTGGCCGCCACTCGGGCCGCCGGTCTTACCGCGGCGGCTGCCACCGGCCTTGCCCGGCCCTTGCTATGGGGTGCTATTTAGGCACCCCAACAGCCCGTGCAATGCACGGGCACTCCGGCTAACCCCGTCGCGGTTTCCCGCATTGCGGAGGTTTCGCGCCTGCTGCGCCCCGTAGGGCCTGGACCCTTGTCTCAGGGTCCATCTCCGGGCTCCTGCTCCCACAGCCCGTACGGATCTTAGGCTTGGTGGGCCGTTACCCCACCAACTACCTAATCCGCCGCAGACCCATCCTCGGGCGCTGAGCGCTTTCGGTGATAGGGCATTCCAGCACCTATCACCTATGGGGGATTAGCCCCAGTTTCCCGGGGTTATCCCCCACCCGAGGGCAGGTTGTCCACGTGTTACTGAGCCGTCCGCCGGTGCTCCGAAGAGCCCCTTAACTAGCATGGCTTAGTCTCAGCCGGATAGCAGCGGCCTCTGGCAGGATCAACCAGAATTTGGCGGGGGGATAAGCGAATACGTCCCTCGCCTGCCGAATTTGTCCTGCTGGCAGACCCACTTCAGACGTGTTTTAAAAACACGTCCTCATTTTTTATGCCGCGGATGGGAACACTCCCCCTCATTTCAGGCTTATGCCTACTTCAGGGTTCGTGCCGGATCCGCGACCTGTTGGTAAGTAGTGATTGTTGAATTGTGATTTATAAATCTTGCGCCTGAAAAGTTCCAGACATTAGATACTCTTACTTAAAAAATTAAAATAACTATAATAAAATTTCCTTCACTAAAAAATTATTCTACAAGCATGTTCAAGCCTTCCATCATCGCCTCAACCGATGCCATGATTATGTCAGTTCTTGCACCTCTTGCAGTAACAATTTTGTTTCCTCTTTTGAGTTGTACAATTACGTCAACAAGAGCATTTGTCCCACCGGTTATTGCATCAACCTTGTAGCTTACGAGTTCAATGTCTCCAAACTCCTTCACACCCTTCTTTATTGCGTTTATTGCTGCATCAACCGGCCCAGTTCCAACTGCAGCTTCTACAACTACCTTTCCATTTATCCTTAGTTTGACACTTGCAGTTGGCATGACATTCATGCCACTAACTATCGACAGATCTTCAAGAATAACTTTTTTCTCCCTCTTTATTTGAAGGACAGTTTCAATAATTGTTCTAACATCGGCATCCGTTATAGTTTTACCTTTATCACCTATTTCCTTAATCCTTTTTAGTATCTCTACCATCTGCTCCTTTGTTGCTTTATAACCAAGTTCCTTCATGACGGCTTCAACGCTCGCTTTTCCTGCGTGTTTTCCAAGAACAAGATGTCTTTCCCTCCCAACCACATCCGGTGTTATAGGTTCATAGGCAGATGCGTTTTTTAGAATCGCTGATGTGTGTATCCCACTCTCATGAGTGAAAGCATTCTCTCCAACTATTGCTTTGTTTGGAGGAATAAATATCCCAGTTGTTTTTTCTACAAGCTTTGCAGTTCTATACAATCTTCTAAGTTCTATAGCTGTTTCTATCCCGTAAAGGATTTCAAGAGTTGTAACAACTTCTTCAAGTGCTGCATTTCCAGCCCTCTCTCCAAGACCATTAATAGTTGCGTGAACTTCATTTGCTCCGCCTTTAACTGCAAACACAGTATTTGCAACAGCCAGACCAAAATCATCGTGGCAGTGTATTGCCAGATCAACATCTCTGAATTCACTTCTTAACTCAGCCATAACGCTTTCACACTTCTCAGGGATCATTACACCAACCGTATCTGTATATGTGAGTCTATCTGCTCCTGCATCAAGTGCTGCCCTATAAAGATTTTTTATGAAGTCAAGTTTAGCTCTAGAAGCATCTTCCCCACCAAATTCAACAATCAAACCCCTCTCCTTTGCATATTCTATTGCCTTTACAGACATATCTATTACATCATCTTCACTTTTTCCCGGAAACTTCGTTGAAATATGAATTGGTGATGAAGGAGCAACCATAAATATTGAATCTGCCCCCGCATCAGCAGCGGCATCAATATCTACTTCCTTAATTCTGCAGAAGCTGCATATTTCAGCTTTCAATCCAAGAGACGAAATTTCCTTAATTGCTTCAAATTCTCCCTCCGAAGCTATTGCAGTTCCAGCTTCTATTATATCCACACCAAGCTTGTCAAGAGCCTCAGCTATCATTTTTTTCTGCTCTATGCTGAGGCTAAGTCCCGGTGTTTGTTCTCCGTCCCTCAAAGTTGTATCCAATACCTTTACCTTTCGCTTGCCTTTTTTGTTGAACTCAGACATGTTCGCTCCAACGTGATAAAGGTATAAATTAATTTACCTACTATCTATAAGCTTTCTTACAGCAGGATTTTTTTTCGAAATTTTGAGAAGAGTTGATTCAAAACTCTCATCCGGAGGGACTCTGCACTGCAAAAACGTCCCTGTTCTTCCGATCTCTCTTCTTCTCTCCAGTACTCTTATTCTTTCCACAACAATGTCTATGCACACTCCAAGTGTCTTTGCCAATTCGTTTGGCTGCATTTCGTTTACCGGTATTTCCTCATGTCCATTCTTCCTTGGAACTATGAGAACTAATCTTTTATCGACTCCAGCAACTCTTTCCTTATTTTCAAGTTGTTTTAATGTTAAACATCCCCCAAACCTGTAAAAATCAATTTCTCTATCTTTCATTTTAACAAGGGGAAAACTGACAGTAACCTCCTCATCAACAACAAGTTCTCCTTTTATTACATAGTTTGGTGTAGCCTGAACAATCCATCTATCTATCCAATCAACTGCGAGTTCAATTCGGTATGATGGTACCAAACATGGAACAAATATGTCAATATCACTCTTCTCGCTTACATCACCCCTTGCAACGCTTCCATACACTATACAGGGCAGACCTGCCAGCGACAGATTGCGCATTACCTCTCTCGCTATGTTTCTCTTTTTTTCAAGAATTTTCCAGTGTTCGTTTGAGTACTCCACAAACTTCCTGCATCCAAATGTAGCAGTTTTTGGTCTCATATTTTGTATTTCACATTTTATATATGTTTTTAGCTTACAGAAACACTAAGTCCCGGAAACAACATCCCCTATCCAATCGAGAAACTTTTTCGAAACTTTGTTGGCTTTAAATGAGACTATGCACGGATTCTCATAACTGTGAATCTCCTTTACTTTCTTCTCAACCTCATCAAACTTACTTTCAAGTGTTTTAATTATTACGACAAATTCGAGAGCGCCTTTAACCTCTCCCTCCCATAGATATATTGAATTTACAGGAAATATATTTACGCACGCAGCGAGTCTCTCTTCAACAATAGTTTTCCCTATATGTCTTGCCTCCTCAAGACTCGAACAGGTCACATAAACGAATATGCTTTCATCCATATTCAGTTAAAAACTTCATCGCTTTAAATGCATTCCGTGTCAGCAAACTTAATTAACTTAAAATTCAAACTTACTTCAATGTACTTGAAGACGTCAATAACTCCAGAAGGTTTAGCTGTAATACTTTTCATAGTTTATTGGCTTGTTTTAGAGTACCTAAGAAGTATAAATTTCCTTGAAAGGCATAATCTGTCATCTTATGGTCCACTGCTTATACTAAGGACAAAAAAAGGACTTAATCTACTCGAAAAACTATCCCGTCCAAAAAAGTTGTGGAGAGTTTTTGCAACACTTGGCATACCGATGGTTTTTTTGGGAATGGTATTCATGTTCTCTTTAATAATATTCATGGATATTGTCATGTTAAAGTCTCCTCCCCCTCCGTCCTCGATAACCTCTCCAAGAAATGTTCTACTAATTCCATGGGTTAATACTCTATTTCCCCCGTTATACCTGCTATTAGCTTTAATAGTCACACTCGTTGTCCATGAATTCAGCCATGCAATACTGTGCAGAGTTGAAGGTATAAAAGTAAAGGCTCTCGGCATTCTACTACTATTAGTACCCATAGGCGGGTTTGCCGAACCCGACGAAAAAGAGTTAGAAAAAAATGCAAACAGAATACAGAAAGTAAGAATATTTTCAGCTGGTGTTATCAGCAATTTCTCGTTAGCTACAATTGCATTTATACTATTCATTCTTCTTCTAAACTTTCTGCAACCAACTGTATTTATTGCACACTCGAAAAATCCAGAGATACATGCGGGAGAGATAGTTTACAGCATAAATGGAATAAAAGTGTTCACGCCATCTGATGTTACAACAGCACTAAAATTGAACAGAAAAAAGCTTGAAATAGTAACAGACAATGGAACGTACATACTACCTTGCGTAGCAGGTGTCGAAATAGCAAAAACGTATCCGGGATATCCCGCATATAAGGCTGGAATGAAAGAAGGTATGATAATATACATGGTAAATAACACATATACACCAACATTAGAAGCCTTTGAAGAATTCATGTCCAAAACAAAGCCCGGACAGATATTAGACGTTCACGTTTATTATAATAATAAAAAAGAGGTTTTTCATGTAAAACTAACAAAATCACCTTACTCAAATTCTGGATTTCTTGGAGTTGAAGTTTATGAATATATTTCCGGATTAGAGTTGGGGTACAGTAGTGTATTACTTGAAGAGTTGAAGAGCTTACCCTACCAGCTAAAAAGCATTAGGGGGTTGCTGTTCTTTGTTGCAATGCCACTTATGGGATTTAAAGGATTTATAGGACAGGCAACTAAATATTTCAAACCAGAGATTCTTGGAGGATATCTATTCGTAATTCTAACTTCACTATACTGGATAGGATGGGTAAATTTCTACGTTGGACTTTTCAACTGCCTGCCAGCAATACCATTGGATGGTGGAAGAGTGTTTTATGAAGCCTTCACATGGATTCTAAACAAGTTTGGTTTAGAGGGTGATAAAATTGCTGGTGCCACGGTAAAGTACTTAGCTTATCTGATTTTTGCTTCCTTGATAATGTCAGTTGTTGTGCCAAACATAGCTTACTTGAAAAGACTGTGAAAAAAGAATTAAAAAGAATTGTAACCTTTAATGCTGAGGTGCAAATGTCCTTGAAGAAAATACTGAAGGATAGGCTCGGTAGCAGGATAAGTGAAAAAGAACTGCTGATGGTAAGAAGGAGTTTTGAAATTATTGGAGATATCGTAGTGGTTGATATCCCGGATGAAATATACCACTTAAAAGATGAGATAGTCAGAGCAATACTCACAAAGCATAAGCATGTAAAAACTGTACTGAGAAAAATTGGAGAAGTACGTGGTGACTACAGGCTTGCTGAGTATGAGATAATCTATGGTAGAGAAACTGAGACTGTATGTAAAGAACACGGTTGTAAATTCTTACTCGATCCCACAAAAGTTTACTATTCTGTTAGACTTTCAGGAGAAAGAGAAAGAATATTTAGGCTCGTAAATCCGGGAGAAAGAATTCTTGTAATGTTTGCAGGTGTTGGCCCATTTGCAATAACGATCGCAAAGAATGCCAGACCAAAAGAGGTTGTTGGTGTTGAACTAAATCCAGAAGCTGTGAAATACTTTAGAAAAAACGTCAAGCTAAACAGGGTCGAGAATATCGTAAGAGTATATGAGGGAGACGTTAGAAAAATAGTCCCAGAACTTGAAGGCAGTTTTGACAGAATACTCATGCCTTCTCCAAACAATGCACAGGATTTTGTCGATGTTGCGGTAACGAAGGCAAAAAAAGGCAGTATTATTCATTACTACACTTTTGCAGGTGTTGAGGAGGAAAAAGAACTACAGAAAAGAGTGGAAAAGCTTTTTTCCCGCTACATCAAATGCAAAGCGTTTTTCATGAGAAGGTGCGGAAGCTTCGCCCCTTACGTTCACAGGTACGTTGTGGATTTAGCTGTTGGATGATTCTATGTTAGCAAGCAAATCCCTAACAGCCATTCTGACAGCTTGCTCGGAACTATACTTGGGTCTCCATCCTATTGCTTTCAGTTTTTCTATGGACAGAAGCATAACTGGCACATCGCCTTTCCAGCCCCTATCCCCCCCAGTAAATCTGAACTCCGGAGATACACCCATCTCTTCACATACGATTTCAGCTATTCTCTTTACTTTAATTTGATCTTCACTCCCTATGTTAAATACGTTCACTCCTTCATTAGCCCTCAAACCAAAAAACATTGCCTCAACACAATCGGATATATAGATATATGATTTGTTTTGTTCTCCATTTCCGAGTATCTCAAGTTCCTTAGGATTTCTACGAAGTTTAATTATAAAATCATATATAACACCATGATTACTTCTCTTTCCAATTACATTTGCAAAACGGTAAATCCAAGCCTGAATATTGAAAGTGTGGCAATAAGAGGAAATTAAAGCTTCGCAAGCAAGCTTCGAAGCACCGTATATTGAGATAGGCATCGTAGGATACTCCTCCGGAGTCGGTATTTGCTTAGCTTCCCCATACACAGTGGATGTTGAGGTAAATACTATTCTATCAACACCTGTTTTTCTCATAGCTTCCAAGACGTTGTAAGTTGCAAGCACGTTATTTTTATAAATTTCATCAGGATTTTCACTTCCAATTCTAACATCAGGATTTGCAGCTATGTGCCATACTTCTTCAAAGTTATATTTTCTAAAAACAGATTCTACGCTATATCTATCGGCTAAATTTATCTCTACAAACTCTGCATTTGGATTAATAAAAGATACACCAGAAGAAAGATTATCAACGATTACTACTTCTCTACCACACTCGACAAGTCTATCAACAACATGACTGCCTATGAAGCCCGCTCCACCAGTAACAAGAGTTGCCATTAAATGAGTGTTCAACAGAAGGTATATATACGATTTTTGACATGAGTCACTTGCAAGTGATTAAAAAGCAAATAGAGGTGGAAAACATGCTACCAAACCAGATGGTCAGATCCCTCATAGGAAAAGTAATCAGAGTTGAAATGAAAGGAGAAGAAAATGAGCTCGTTGGTAAGCTTGAAAGCGTTGACGACTACATGAACATCCATATAAGCAATGCTGTGGAATACAGAAATGGAGAAAAAATTAGAAATCTCGGCACACTTGTTTTGAGGGGAAACAACGTTATACTTATACAGCCCTATGAGGAATAAAATACACTATGATGGATACAAGGGATGAAATACTCAAAATCCTCGAGGAAAGAGGTAGCATACTACAGAAAGACTTGTGGAAGGAGCTCAACATAGATAGCAGTAAGTGTTCCAGAATTTTGAGGAAACTGGAAAAGGAGGGACTAATAAAAAGAATTGAGATAGTTGTTGATGGAGTTAAAACTTTTAAAATAGTTCCGGCTGGAGCCGAGGAGGAGGAAGAAGAAAAGGATGAGTTTAGCTTGCAGGCAGTAATGGAAAGAATGCAGGATGTTTCAGGTTTGCCTCCATGTTTTGGTTGTCTTGAAAAAGACTGTGAAGTGTCTTTCTGCCTCAAACTTGAAGTTTGGTTTTTAAAGAAGGTTATAAGTAATACTAACTCTTAAATACTTTCCAGCGGAAATTGATTATGGATTGTTACGGTGTAATTGGACACCCTATAAAACATTCAGTCTCTCCAGCAATGCACAACGCGGCTTTTAGAGCTATGGGTATTAATGCCGTTTACGCATCATTTGATGTTAAACCTGAAGATTTGAAGAAAGCAATAGAGGGTGCAAAAGCTCTTGGTATTAAAGGACTCAATGTAACGATTCCCCACAAAGAAGAAGTTTTAAAACTGGTAAATCCTGATGAACTTGCATCAAAGATAGGTGCTGCAAACACGTTAAAGTTCGATAAAGATATCTCAGCTTACAATACTGACGCCTATGGAGCACTAAAAGCTCTTGAAAGTGCTGGAGTCGGTGTTTCAGGAAAAACTGTGCTAATAATAGGCGCTGGAGGAGCAGCAAGAGCGATAGCATTTGCTCTTGTAGATAGAGGAGCTACAGTTGCAGTTACAAACAGGACTGAGGATAGGGGAATAAAACTGGCTCAGGATGTAAGAAAGTACGGAGATTGTATTTTTATTTCAACAACCGAACTTGAAAAACTTAAGTTTGATATTCTGATTAACGCAACACCTGTTGGTATGAGTGGATATATGCCCGGAAAACTACCAGTAGACGGACAGTTAATAAAGGAGGGGGTAGTTGTTTTTGATACAGTTTACAATCCTATGGAAACAGCTTTAATAAAACTTGCAAAGATGAGAGGTTGTAAAGTCGTTTACGGAATAGATATGCTTGTTTATCAGGGAGTGAAAGCTTTTGAAATTTGGACAGGTTTAACACCACCTTTCGATGTTATGAAGAGAGCTGCGCTAAATGCTTTGGAAGATACAACACGTTAAAACTTAATACTCTCGATTCTTAATTAAAAACATGGATGCTTCTCTCGCACTTAAAATTTCAAGAGAGGTTGCGAAGGCTGTAAGAGATTCTGTACTTCCAGTTGCTGGAACTGTAGAAGCCGGAGAAAATATTGGAATGGGTAAAGATGGAACGCCAACAAAGAAAATTGACAGGCTTGCTGAAGACGCTGCAATTGAAGTTTTAAAGGAGTGGAATCTAAAAGTTGTAACAGAGGAGTCCGGAATTGTCGGTAGTGGAGACACTGTTGTTGCTTTAGACCCGGTGGATGGAACATTCAATGCTGCAAGAGGTATACCCATTTATTCAGTTTCCCTGTGCTTTGCAGAATCGAAAAATGGTACTGCAAAGTATAAAGATACATTCTTCGGATACGTCTACAATATAGCTACGGGAGATGAATACTATGCAGATGAGTTTGCCTATAAAAATAGGAGAAAGATCAAAGTTACAGAAACAGAAAGCATAGAGAAAACAAACGCAATAATGTATTATCCGCTAAAAAACTATGGATTTAAAAGAATCAGAATTTTTGGTGCTGCATCTCTTGAGATATGCTTCGTTGCTGATGGTACGGTTGACTGCTTTATAGACATAAGAAGAGGAGCCGGCAGAGGTATGTTAAGGGTTTACGATGTTGTTGCTGGACTATATATAGCAGAAAAAGCTGGTGCCGTTGTAACAACGCCCAAAGGTAAAAGCATTAAATATAAAGAATTTACGATGGATGAAAGATTTAAGATTGTTGTAGCTAATAAAAACTTACACAGAAAAATTATTGATATTTTAAATTGAACACATTTTGATGGGATGGGATATAGATGAAAGGAATTATTGTTTATAAACCCGGATCAGAGAAAATAGCAAATAAAGCATTTACATTTCTTGAAAGTATTGGTATTCCAGTGGATATAGCAGATAAATGTTCAAAATGCGAAAAATATGACTTCATAGTAACTGTTGGAGGAGACGGTACAATCTTAAGAACCCTTCAACAGATAAGGGATTGCCCCCCGATATTCGGAATAAACACGGGCAAGGTTGGGTTGCTGACCCATGCAACTCCAGAGAATTTCAAAGACAAGCTGAGTATAGCCCTCGAAAAAATGGAAATTGAAGAGTTCATGAGAATAGAGTGTGAGAACTTAATAGCACTCAACGAAATAGCACTTTTAACAGCAATGCCTGCAAGACTTGTAGAATTTTCGGTGTTCGTTGACGGAGTTGAAATAGACAGACTGAGAAGTGATGGTTTGCTAATTTCAACACCCATTGGCTCAACTGCTTATGCACTTTCAACAGGTGGACCAATAATAGATCCAAAAATGGAGTGCACGCTAATAGTTCCAGTAGCACCCTTCAAGCTTGGATGGAAACCTTGGATTGTTGGAAAGCAAAGAAAAGTTGAAGTTGAAGTTGTAGGTAGACACTGCCTGGCAATAGCCGACGGGCACACAACTTTGCAGATTGAGCCTAAAACAACTCTTTTGTTTAGAAAATCGAAATATCCCGCCAGATTCTTCAAAGTCGAAAATAGAATTGCAAGAATAATAAATATGTTACGAAATATATAAAAATTAATATAAATTAAAAACTATTTAAAGCACAGTCCTCTAAGAAGTTTTTCACCCTCCCTAGTACCTTTCACAACAAGCATATCCCCCGCAATTATTCTTGTTGATGCAGTCGGATTTGTCAGCCATTTGTTGTTTCTTTTTATAGCTATAACATGCATACCCGTGTTTGTTTCAACCCTAACTTCTCCAAGCGTCTTTCCATCAAGACTTGAACCTTTCAAAACCTCAACCATAGTTATTATTTCATCAGCTTCTTTCATGGCTTCTGAAAATATGGGATGTATTTCTCTACCTTCTACGATTATCTGAGCTATTTCTTTCGCTGAATCGGCTATACATTCGCTTGCATGCGTAAGCTCCAAAACTGCAAGTAGCATGTTTAACTCCTCATCAGGTCTGTTTCTCAGGCTCTTTAAAACAAGTAGCTGTACCTCATACTTCATGTTGTCAACTTTTTCTTCAATGTAACTTGCTTCCTGAGCTATTTTTTCATCTCTATAAAGCAGAGAAAGGTAACTTAGGTCAACAGCAAGCTCAGACAAATTTTTCATCTCAACAAGTAGTTCAACCGCCTTTTCAAGGTTCTCTTCTAACTTGGGTTCGAATTCTTCAATTTTTCTCTCTTCGCCAGTGATAATCTTGTAAAATTTTGGAATTCCTGAAATATCCCCTTTTGCGAAAAGTACATCTCCCTTAAGTATTTTTGTATCTCTTTCCGGATCAAATATCCACTTATATCCTCTTTTTATTGCAATTACCTTCATTCCTGTGACTGTATGAAGTTTTACTTCCGCAAGTGTTTTTCCAACCACTTTAGAATTTTCGCTAACTTTTACTTTTGTCACAGTTTCTTCACTCTTTATCAAAGCTATTCTTACCATATCAGGTAGAAGTTTAACTCCTCTCAACACAAGCTCAGCTATATCTCCGGCAGCCTGACACATCTTTTGGCTTGCATTTGCAACCTGCAAGATTGTTGAAACAGATTCAGCCTCGTCAACACTTCTTGCAGCAAGGATTGAAACTATCCTTATTTGCTTTAACAGATCATTTATTTTGTTTTCAAGGTCTATGACCTCCTCCGCTATATCTTCGCTATCAAAAAGGATTGCAGAATAGGCAAGGTCAACGATAACTTCAGATGTATCCTTTATTTCAATTAACAGATCCTTAACAGTTCGCATTTTTAAAAAGTCTTAAGAAAGCTTTATTTAAGGATTTCGTAATTTTTTATCTCCAGCCTCCTCAAAACTTCAGAAGCCTTGATAATTTCATAAATACTAACCTTCTCCATACGTGTATGACAGATTTCAAGCTTTCCCGGACCAAAAACAGCAACATCCCATCCCGCATTATTCAGATTTACAGCATCAGTCCATGATGGCATGCAAGCTCTTTCTAACTTTATTCCTGCGGTAATTACAGCATTCTCAAGAATCTTAGCCACCTTATGAGAAACAAACGGATTTGAAACTTCCAAAATCCTTGCTTTTCCATATTTCTCTAAGGTTTCAAGGAGTTCAAGTAGAGGTAATGGTTTTTCTGGTAGCAAGTACTCAGCTTTCAGGTAGCAGGAGTTAGGTATGGCGTAAATGTTTTCTGGAGCTGATTTAGCCTGCAGCAGATTTAGAAATGCTCCATTTTTTTCTCCAATTTTTCTGAGTTCTTCAATTAAATCCAATGCTTTTTCTATAGCATTCTCACCTGCCCAAGGAGTTGAGCCGTGAGCTTGTTTTCCTTCAATTTCAATTGAGAACTCAACTACTCCCCAGTGCTTGGAACAAATTTTTAGTTCTGTTGGTTCCATCACAACAGCCATACTTGGAGGTTTGCCCTCAACAAATTTTTTAGAGCCAAAACCTGATTCCTCCTCATCAACAAAGAGAGCACAGTTGAAATTTTTTCTTCCACTCTCCAACGCCAAAAGTATTGCAGCTATGCTTGCCTTATCGTCAGCTACTCCAGTCCCATAACAGAATTCACCATCAAAACTGAAGTTTACCTGTTTTTCCACAGTATCCATGTGAGCTGTTACCCAAATATCAGCTCCAAAATCAAGAACAACGTTCCCGACACTGTCAACTTTCGGAGAGTAGTTTAGATTTTTAAGATAGGACACTATGTACTCAGACAGTTCCTCTTCATATCCAGAAGGAGACGGAATTTTCACAAGTTCCTTCAAAAGCTCCAATGCTTTTGATGCCAGCATTGTAATTTTTTAAACCATTAGGTATTAAAAGCTGCTGTGCTTAGAATACACATTAGAAATGCCACACCAGAGGATTGTGATGAATTTGTGGAATGTTATATAAAAGCATATAGAGGAATGGAAATTTACGCATACAAGTCAAAGAGAGAAATAAAACGCTACTTTCGCTGGCTTATAAAAAGAGACAGGCAGGGTGTTTTTTCAGCAGACATTTTAATTAATAATATTGAAAATAATATTGAAAATATTAAAAATACTAATAATATTAAAAATTACTTTGATAAAAATCACTTTGATCAGATTTATTTGAAAAACGCTGGCTTTCTTGCCTGCGACTCTGAATGGTTTAGCAGGTATGAAGAAAAAATTGTTTGTGAAATTCACGAAATATTCGTCAATCCGGAATGGAGAGGTATCGGTATTGGCAGTACGCTCATGAACAAAACTATTGAGTACGCCTCAGAAAAAAAACGGGATATACTGGAGCTGTGGGTCGGAGAGAAAAACTACAGAGCAATAGCGTTTTATCAAAAATTTGGTTTTGAAGTGAAGGATAGAGCAAACCACTGGTTAAGAATGACCAAATTTATTTAGTCAAATACTTCCAATTGTTAAAAAAAATTAAGCTGCTGTCTCTGCCTTCTCTTTCTCAGCAGCTTTGGCAACTTCCTCTTTCTGAGCCATCTTTGATTTGATCTTCTTCAATCTGATTATATTTTCCCTGTCCTGTTCTTCAAGCTTAAAGGTTATATATTTAGCAGCTTCTTTCATGCTCGGTATAACCCTATATTCCAGAGCATTAACTCTCCTCTTTGTTCTCTCAATCTCCTCTATCAACCTCTTTACTGTTGTTTCGATTTCAGCAACTTCAAGTATTGCATCAACAAGCTCTTCGTAAGCAGCAACAGCTTCATCTATCCTTGCTGTTGTGGCAATAACACCGTATTCTCTCTCTGTAACTTTTCTTCTGATTTTCTCCCTCTTCACTACCGGAACAACAACACCCATTATGTTTTTCTTCTTTATAGTAAAAGTTGGTTCGCACTGACATGATATAGCAACAGACTTTACCGCAAGAACACCATCGACAGCTTTTGCAAGAGTTATTTTCTCATTAGCCTTGCTATACTTTTCAACCATTCCTCCAATTACTTCCTTAGCCTCTTCGAGTATTTCTCTGAATTCCATTATTAACCCATCTCTTTTCATCTTAAGCAGTGCATGACCTCTTGTAGCCATCTTTATTCTCCTCTTGAGTTTTATCAACTCCATTCTCGTTGGTTTTATTTCAGCCATTGCTATCCCTCATTATTATTTTTTATATTTTTTATTTTATTATATTAAAAAAAGTCAGGCTGCAGCTTCAGCAGCCTCAACTTTCGTTTCACCCTTCTTCTTGTAAGCAGGATGATACTTCTCAATGTACTTCTTCTCGATCTTTGTCAGCTCACTTTCAGGTAGCATGGCTAAGAGCTCCCATCCAAGATCAAGTGTGTATTCGATATCTCTGTCTTCATACTTGCCCTGCTGAACAAATCTCTTCTCGAATTCATCGGCAAATCTTAGGAATTTTCTATCTCTTTCAGATAGAGCCTCTTCACCGACTATGGCAACAAGACCTCTTAGGTCAACACCTTCTGCGTAAGCCGCATACATCTGGTCGTTCCACTGGACATGGTCATCTCTTGTCATTCCCTCACCAATACCTTCCTTCATAAGTCTGCTTAGGGATGGTAAAACATCTATTGGCGGGTAAATTCCCTTTGCATGCAGTTCTCTACTAAGGACAATCTGCCCCTCTGTTATATATCCTGTAAGATCAGGTATTGGATGTGTTATATCGTCTCCGGGCATTGTTAGAATCGGGAACTGGGTAATTGTACCCTTTCTACCTCTAATTCTTCCAGCTCTTTCGTATATCGTTGCAAGATCAGTATACATATAGCCCGGATAACCTCTTCTACCGGGGACTTCTTCTCTTGCAGCCGACATCTCTCTCAGAGCTTCACAGTAGTTGGTCATGTCTGTCAGTATAACTAAGACGTGCAAGTCGTACTCGTAAGCAAGGAATTCAGCAGCAGTAAGAGCCATTCTTGGAGTGAGAATCCTTTCTATAGCCGGATCATCAGCTAAGTTCAGGAAAACTACGGCTCTCTCAAGAGCTCCTGTTCTCTCAAAGTCCTTCATAAACTGGTAAGCTTCCTCATGCGTGATACCCATAGCAGCAAATATAACTGCAAACTCTTCACCCCCACCTCTGACCTTAGCCTGTCTCGCTATCTGCAATGCAATGTCATTGTGAGGTAATCCAGAACCGCTGAATATAGGCAGTTTCTGACCTCTAACAAGTGTGTTCATACCATCTATAGCAGAAATACCTGTCTGTATAAATTCTCTCGGATACTGCCTAGCATAGGGGTTTATGGCAGCACCTATTATTTCTCTTCTCTCTTCTGGAACTATTTTCGGACCACCATCTATTGGGTCTCCGCTACCAGAAAGAACCCTTCCAAGCATATCCTTTGAACAAGGTAGCCTGACTATATCTCCTGTAAACCTCACAGTAGATGAGGAATCTATACCTCTCGTACCCTCAAAGACCTGAACTACAACAACTTCCTTTGATGTATCAAGAACCTGTCCTCTCTTAACACTCCCATCCGGCAAGGTAATCGTAACAAGCTCACCAAAACCCACAGGCTCTGTCTTCTCAACAAATATCAGGGGTCCAGCAATCTTGTTTATCGTCTTATACTCCTTCATCTCCACCACCTTTTTTACAAACTAAAAATAAACCAATAAATAAATCAAATTTACTCACCCAGCAGAGCGGACTTTATCTTGTTCATAGCTTCCTCCATAGCTGCTTTGTAGTTTTCTTCGAATTTCGCTCTTGCAAACTCTTCTTTGCCCGGAACTTCGAGTATCTCATCAATAAGCTTGCCCTGATCAAGTGCCTTGTAGAACCAGTCGTTTAGTGTCTTTATTGCCTTTAATAAATCATACTGCTTCTGTGGTGAACAGTATGAATCGACTGGATGGTATGCATACTGCTGAAGGAAGACTTCTCTGATTAGTCTTGCAACTTCAAGCAAAACTCTCTGAGATTCGGGCAGAGCATCACTGCCAACGAGCTGAACTATTTCCTGAAGGTTTGCTTCTTCTTGTAGAACTTCCATAGCCCACCTTCTCAACTCACCCCAATCAGGAGCTACGTTCTGTTCATACCACTCTTTAAGTGTGTCAACGTACAGGCTGTAGCTCTGAAGCCAGTTTATAGCAGGGAAGTGTCTCCTTGCAGCAAGTTTTGCATCAAGAGCCCAGAAAACTTTTACTATTCTAAGCGTGTTCTGAGTTACCGGTTCACTAAAGTCCCCACCGGGCGGTGAAACTGCTCCTACAACTGTAACACTTCCAACTTCTCCACAGAGTGTCTTGACTCTTCCAGCTCTTTCATAGAATTCTGCAATTCTCGATGCCAGATATGCCGGATATCCTTCCTCACCCGGCATCTCCTCAAGTCTTCCTGAGATTTCCCTCATTGCCTCTGCCCATCTGCTTGTTGAATCAGCCATAATGCTGACGTCATAACCCATATCCCTGAAGTACTCTGCAATCGTAATTCCAGTGTAAACCGAAGCTTCTCTTGCAGCAACAGGCATGTTAGAAGTATTTGCTATTAAAACTGTTCTTTCCATTAGCGGCTTTCCACTTCTTGGATCTATAAGCTCAGGGAATTCTTCAAGAACTTCAGTCATCTCGTTTCCTCTTTCACCGCATCCAATGTAAACAACTATTCTAGCATCACTCCACTTAGCAAGCTGGTGCTGTGTAACAGTTTTACCTGAACCAAATGGTCCGGGAATCGCAGCAGTACCTCCCTTTGCAACTGGGAACATCGTATCCAATATTCTCTGACCGGTTATGAGGGGTATTACTGGAGGTAACTTTTCCTGATACGGCCTTGCTTCTCTAACTGGCCACTTGTGGTACATCTTTAGTTCCGTTCCATCATCAAGAACGGCAATTGTATCCTCAACTGTAAAACTTCCATCGTAAATTTCTGTTATTGTTCTCTCTCCAAGTTTTGGAGGTGCAAGAATTTTGTGTTCCACAAGCTCGGATTCCTGCACAATTCCTATTATATCTCCACCTTTTATCTTATCACCTTTCTTAACTATTGGCTTAAAATCCCACTTCTGGTTTCTGTCCAGTCCGGGAACGTGAATGCCTCTGCTTATGAAGTCTCCACTTGCCTCTTTTAGGGCTGGGAGAGGTCTCTGAACACCATCGTAGAATGACTTTATAAGTCCCGGTCCAAGTTCGACGCTGAGTGGCATTCCAGTATTTTCAACCCTATCTCCGGGTTTTATACCAGAAGTGTCCTCGTAAACTTGTACGAGTGTCTTGTTGCCGACTATACCCACAACTTCGCCCATTAGCCCCTCTTCTCCAACATAGCAGACATCATACATCCTCGGTGATATTCCTTCTGCCACTACAAGAGGTCCCGAAACCCTATAAACTTCACCAACTTTACCTGCAGTTTTCACTTCCATAGGTCAACACCTATTGCCCTTCTTATTTTCTCCCTCAATTCCTCTACACCTGCTTCTCCGCCCACCTTAACAAAGGTGGGTTCTAAACTTTCTTCAACTCTAATTTTAACATGTATTGGCAAATTCTTATAAAAATCATACTTTATTACAACTATACCCTTCTTCCCGAGCAAGCCCTCAACTATTTCAGGTAGCTTTTCCTCATCCTCAACGTCTATAACATCCCGTATTCCGACAAGTCTGAACCCTATATTGAAATCCGGATCTCCAACAACTACTAAATGACTCATACCATCACCAGCTGTTCTTCTATTGCTTCATTTGGCAGATTTTCCCATTTACCCCATCCAATAACCCTCAAGTTGTCAACTTCTATTTTCTTTAGACACATATAGTGCAGCACTGGCAGTATTGAGAGTGGGTAATAATCGGCTTTCCTTGCAACTTCCTCCATCCATACACTGTCAAGTTTGATCTCAACTTTTGAAAAGCTGTCTTCAATTTCTATTTCCTTCCAGAACCAGTACCCCTCCATAGCTTTGAGCAGTTCATCGAGCGGCATGGATGCAAGTTTTCTGGCCTCATCCAAGTTAAGCTGGTAACCACCGGGAATTATTTTCTCCGCAATTGTATCGGGAGGTACGTCATCAATCTTTAATCTGAGTATTGTTTTTATGTTCTTTATATCTATTTCCTTCTTTATAAAGTCCACAAACAGCTTCAGCGGTTGATCGGATGGTCTCATGCTAATTATACGGGAATAGTAGATCTTGTAGAGTTCATCCTCTATTTGTCCTATTGGTTCCTGCCCAACTTTTGAGAGTACTTCATAGTAAGGTGTCCTATCAAAGGCTTTCACGATCTCATCAACCTCTTTGGCTGTAAGAGCTTTGTAGAAGTCGTAGCTGAACTCACCTACGGGCACAAGTGTTTCTTCAATTTCCTCAGGTGATACATTTGCAAGTTTACCCCTGAGTATGTTTATTATATTCCAGATGTCCCACCTCTTCAGGTATTCAAAAACAAGTTCCTTTGCAGCACCAAAAGAGACATCAAGGATTCTCTTATATTTTCTGAAGAGATGCAAAGAGAGTGCATAGTCGATGAGCCTTGGCCCAGAGTACTTGTAAGATAGCTCGTCGATTTCTTTCTTGTATTCTGATTCCTCAAGATACCTAACGATTTCATTAAAATCCATATTGAGGAGTTTTCGGAATTCCTCTTTTGGTATCAGGCTTCTCTTCATCACCTTTACTCTTGCAACTATGTACGCCCACTGGGACTTCTTACCGAGTGTCAGCATGGCTGATCACTCCCCGAATAGTATTTTTGAGACTTCGCTCATCTTGTTCTCGTAAACCTGAGCGAGGAGGTCATCAAATGTCAGGTTTATCCTCACCTCCCCATCTGTACTCTCAAGAATTACTCCACCAAGACAGTCTATGTTGCCTCCATATCTGTAACCTTTTTTACCCGAAATTACCTCTCTAACTGCATTTTCGTCATCTTTGTTGGAGTAAACTACAGCTTCCTCAAGTTCACAGCTATCTATTAGCTTGCTAAGCAATCTCTTCTTTTCTTCTGGATCCATTTTCTTTATTCTGTCTTCCACAAGTTTAAAAACTTCTTCAAGTACTTCTTTCCTCTTATTAAGGAGTAATCTTTTCATTTCCAAATTTACGCTTGAAATCTCCTGCCTTCTGTATCTCTCCGCTTCCTTCTCCGCATCCTCCCTTGCTTTATTGATTATCTCCTCAGCCTCAGCTTTTGCTTCAGCTATTATCTCCTCAGCCTCAGCTTTTGCTTCATTGATTATTTGTTGAACCTGTTCTCCGCCTTTCTTCTGTATCTCCTCGATTACTACTTCAAGTGGCATACCTACCGCCCCACAAGTTTACTTGAACGCGAACATCAGTATGAACGATATGACCAGACCGAATATGACGATTGTCTCTGGCAGAACTGTGAACAGTATACCGAGACCGAAGAAGCCCCTGTCTTCCGCTGTAGCTCCTACTGCAGCAGCACCTATACCGCTTTCAC
>QNXS01000006.1 GCA_003978865.1 Archaeoglobus sp.
CAACTCAGTTAAAAATTTATTTGTTTCTATCTTTTCTTTCAGCCTCTTTTTCCAATTTTTCTCCTTCTAAAAGCTCTTTGTACTCCCCCTCTGTCAATTCAAGAACAACAGAACCTATGTAACCGCATTTCTTGCACATGTATTTACCGGTTATACCACCAGTATCAAGAGTTATATCTGCAGATTTGCAGACCGGACATACAAGAATTCTCCTCATACTATGAATTGTAGAACTGGTTTTATATACTCTTTTACTGCTGTAGTATCATGCTCAAAAAGCTCAAGATAACTGCCGATGACTTCGAGGAGTGGTTGAGGGAGAGAGGCTATGCAAGAATGATGGGAGAGGAGAACTTGAGAATATATCTTAACAAAGGTATGGCTGGATTGTTCTTCTCAAACAGCAACTTACTGATGAGCTGTCTGTTCACTAAACTTGGCATACCATCGGGTAGGGTTGCTGACAGAATAAGAGCGGAAGTTGGAAAGAACATCAGGAAGATATACGCTGACAATTATATGATAGAATTAGAAGTAGAGTTTTACGATCAGAGGTAAGTTATTTCAAACTACAAACAGGTGTGGGAGTGTGAAAACAGAAGTATACGTTCTGAGACTTGGACACAGAATAGGTAGGGATAAACGGATCTCCACACACGTAGCTTTAACAGCAAGAGCGTTTGGTGCTTGTGGTGTTTACTTTGATAGAGAAGATCCTAAACTCTTTGAAAGTGTTAGAGATGTGTGTAGAAGGTGGGGCAGTCACAATGGGATCTGTGAATTCTTTGTTAGGAGTTGTAACTGGAAAAATCTAATGAAGAGTTTTGATGGACTGAAAGTTCATCTAACAATGTACGGTATTCCCTTGAGGGAAAAAATTGACGAAATAAGATTGGCTGATAAAGTTCTTGTAGTTATCGGAGCGGAAAAAGTTCCACCAGAAGTTTACAATCTTGCAGATATGAACATAGCAATCGGTAACCAGCCCCACAGTGAGGTGGCAGCCTTGGCAGTATTTCTTGATAGATTGCTTAACAGTGTTTATGATTTAAAGTTTAAAGATGCAAAAATAAGGATTAAACCAAGTGAGAAAGAAAAACTTATAGAATATGTAAATAAATAACTATACAAAAATTAACAAAAATTAAATATACCATGCTACATTCTTTATAAATTCAATACCCTTTCTTAAAGTAATATCGTTGAGTAAGTCTTTTCTGCTTTCGATTTCAAGTCTACTGCTAATGCTCTCAGGTTCCGTATACCCCCACTTTTCTATAGCTTTTTTGAGTTCTGAGTGCTTTTCAGCATAATCTTTCAGGCTAACACCTTCAACAACAGCTTCAACAGCCTGCCTCAGGGCTTTTGCTCCACCTGCAGTACCGTCCGGATGACCGTGTACACCCCCTCCAGCTTGAACTGTAACGTTCTTTCCGTGAATAACAACCAAAGCGTCAACTTTTGTTGGATCAAGTCCTCCTGATGCCACTGGCATTATCGGCTTTATGTGATCGGCAAACTTAAATTCGAGAGAGCCCAAGTAAAACTTCTCCTCTCCCTCCATAAACTCTGCCAGCTCATGCAATCTTTTTATTAGTATGGCTCCTCCCTCCATTTTACCAACGCCAGTACCTATGTGGAGCTGGTCAACTCCAATCATTCTGTAAATTTTTTCAAGTATCTGAAAGTTTACACCATAGTTTCCTCTGTGCCATGCAGCGTATCCAGCTCTGTGAGCATGTACAATTATTCCATGCTTTCTTGTTAAGTTTATCATGTACTCTAAGGCTGCAATTCCAAGAACATAGACATCGAGCATGACGCAGTTATGTCCCCTCTCTAAGACTTTTTCAACCCTCTCAGTCATTCTTTCTATGGATGAATCAGTTATGTTGACACAGTAAATTTTCCTCTCTCCCGTCTCTGCCTCAGCTTTGTCCATAGCATCAAAGACGGCATTAAACCTGTCTTCCCATCTACAAAAATCCTGATCAACAAGGTTTTCATCATCCTTGACGAGATCCAAACCGTTAACCCATGCAGTGTATGCCACTCTGGCAAACTCTTTTGGGGTTAAACCAACCTTAGGCTTTACTATTGTTCCCGCATGAGGTCTCAAATTTCTGTCAGTTCCAACGTACTTTCTTATACCATCCAAACCCAATGCAGGACCCTTAAACTGCTTCTGATACTTTTCAGGAAATTGTATGTCGAGAATATAGAGACTTTCAAGCTCTTTCATACCGAAGATATTTCCAAGAACTGATGCTTGGAACTGATTAAAGTTTTTTAGATCAAAGTGTTCAATCGGATACGCGATGTAAACAAAACCCTCATTTTCCCTGACCTTGTTAATTCTAAAAATTCTTGCTCTGTAATGCTCAAAGACATAGTCGTTCATGGTTTTTATATCAGTCCACGTTCCAACAGATGATTCAGATGCTATTGCCTCCGCAAGTTTTTCAAGCTCATACTTTCCGGAAGTATACAACAAAACAACAAAGTCATCTTCACCCGGTTCATACTCAAAATCAAGATAAGAATATCCACCGTATACCATACTGTTAAATAGGCACAGTAGTTATATTAACCTGTCGACGAAGACGTTGTTTAGGTTCAAAAATATTCAGCTCTTTCGGATGAGGGAGAGATGCTAAACTGGGGAGGGAAGTTATGAGGGAAAGCTGTATTAAAAACAAAAATGAAATTGATAAATATAGTAATAAAGAAATTGTGCTATCGGAACTTTTTAGCAAGATAATATCGTCAATTGACGGGATAGCCAGAGTTGTAAGTTGTGGGGAAAAAACTGGAGAGACGTTTGAAGTTTACGATCCGCCGTACGTTCTTGAGATATGCAGAGACAAAATTGTTTTGAGAGAGTACGAAGATGAAATAGCTATATTAACTTCAGAAGGCATTGCCTTCTCAAGGGGTGATGAAGACATCAAAGTTCTTGAGCAGTGGTGTGTTGCCTTAACTTCAATGAGTTTTAGAAGGTACATCGCAAAAAACACGTCAAAACGGGCTAAAAATTTAAAAGCTTAAGTACAAACTTTTCTATATGGCTTATGAGTTAAACGAGCTTGTAGAAATGTTGAAGAGTAAGGGGTATGAAATAGAATGGAATGTCACCCGTAGACTTGGAGATGTAGAAATATTTGCAAACGCTGTTGCCAAAACTAAGGGATTTAGATACGTTTCCGTGCGTAGGGAGGAGAACTGCAGACCTCTTATACCTCTCGAACGCTTCAGCGTTGCTGTTGCGAGATTACTTGGTGTAAAAGGATTTGCTGTGACATCCAACGGAGAAGATGTAATGTGCCTCAGAGTAGATAATGGTAAAAACGTGAGCTTGGAGGATATACCTGACGCAAACGAAGCTCAACCACTGGATTTTAACTTCGACGAGGAAAGAGAGTCCAGAATTGCTGTGGCTATAGGAAAACTCAGGTGTCCCTGCAAGCAGGGTGAGTGCAGAATATAGTGCAAGAATATATTATTATTGTATATTTACTACTGCATATTATTGTAAAGCAGGAAAACCGAAAAATACTTCAGAAGATTGAGCTTATAGAATTTATGCAGTTAAATCCGGAGAAGTACTATTCAGTTCTTGCAAGACCGGTAGTAATAGTAACCACGATATCTGCCGAAGAAAAAGTGAATGCAGCGCCTTTTAGCTTCTGTTCTCCAATAAGTTTTTCTCCGCCACTTATCGGTTTTTCATGCAATCCTGCACACGATACATGGGCCAATATTCAGGAAACTGGGGAGTTTATAATTAACGTTGCGAGTCCTGAGCTTGGAGACTATCTGCATATACTCGAACAGAAATTTCCAAGGGGAGTTAATGAGCTTGAAAAAGCTGGACTGCGGGAATTACCTTCAAAGTGCGTAAGACCTCCGAGGGTTGAAAAGTGCGTTGCTTGGATAGAATGCAAATGGTTAAAGGAGCTAACGTATGAAATCGGGGATCACATGTGGGTTGTTGGAAAGGTTGTGTGTGCTGAGGTTGATGATGAATGCTGGGACGGTGTACTCAGAGCTGAAAAGACACTGTTACATCTAAGCGGAGAGTATTTTGCTCAAGAAGCAAAGGTAACAAAGTACAAAAGAGCTAAAGGGTAAAATTAATTTTTGAGCATATTCTCCAAAACATCAACAAAAGCATCGGGATTCTCCACACCAAAAACGTAGTTTCTTCCTGCTCTAACAAGTACAAGGTCTCGACATTTTCTTGAGTAGACAAGAGTTGACTTTCCATCCAAAATAAAAACACCGTACCATCCAAACAACCCGGCTGTGCCTATCAGAAGCCTTCGCCCAAGGTCAGGGTCTCTTAGCAGTTTAATTTCCTTAACGCTTCCCGGTTTGAAGCATATTGTTGTACTGCCAAGAACTCTTTTTACTTTGATTGTATTGTTTTTTATCTCCACTGAAGTGGGCATCATTGAAAATAGAAAAAATATCGCTGTTGCAAGTGAAAAAAATATAACCGTCTCTCTGAAACCCGATACTATACAGTAAATTCCGAAGATAAACAGAATTAAAAGAGCTATACTCGTGATTTTCTTCGCCCTGCTATCAAACTTAAGTTCAAAATTTGCAGATTTTCCACTCATTTTACTCATTTATTACACCCGCTCAAGCTTTGATAACTCTCACCAAGCAGGGATTTTTGCTTAAAACAATTCTGAATCCTATTTCTCTCAAATATTTACCTGTTTTTGATTCCGGAGAATGTAAAAGAACTTCAAGCAAATCATCAGGTGTATCAATATCACATCCGGCAAAGAAGGAGTCAAAAATAGACACTTTGAGTCCCATTGACCTTGCAATTGAAATATGCTTCATAAAACTGCCGTAATGGTAACTGACTCTAAATTCCTTCCGGATTAACATCATGTTAGTTCCGCCTCTCCTTCCCGGAGCAAGGACAATATCTCCTTTTTTTTCAAAAAACTTTCTCAGGATTTCCCCATTCAACAGCGGTAAATCCGAAACTATTACTGCTGTATTTCTTGATAATCTATCGTTTATAACGTCATCCAAGTCCCTCTCGTCGACTTCAACGTCCACATCCAAGATCTTTTCAATTTTTTCAGCATTACTCTGCAGTATTACCCTCACGTTTTCTACACCAGCATCCGACACCGCTTTCAGTACGTCGAGAAGCATGAACTGCGATAGCTTTTCCCTCTCCTCTCTGCTGAGAAATAAGCTCAGTCTCGACTTTGGATTTACCAGTTTGAAAGGTATTAACACATTCACTTTCAATCCCACCACCTCTTAAAGCACGACTCTTGCTATGATATATGTTACCATAAATGCAGTTAAAGGGGACACTATCCATATTGAAACAATCTTTTTCAACAGCTTTATCTTAACAGCATTAACTCCTTTAAGAAGCCCAACACCCACAATTCCACCGATAAGACAGTATGTTGTTGAAACGGGCATTCCAAGCAGAGTAAAAAGGAATACTGTCAGTCCGGCAGAACCTTGAGCCGAGAACCCCGAAAGTGGATCGAGTGTAGTTATATCTTTGCCAACAGTCTCAATCACTCTGCCTCCCAAAATTAATGCTCCTGCAATCAGAGAAGCAGAACCAAGAACTGATGCCTCAACGTGGGGAATAAGTTTTGAAGATACTACAGGAGCGAGTGCTGACGCGAGCTCGTTTGCTCCAGTATTGTACGCAATGAGAATGCCACTAATAATTAACATTATGTAAAGCAACCTTTCCACAACAAAAACAGGTATTCTTGAAAAAATTTTCTCTGATAAGATATATATTACAATTGCGAGTATAAGTGCCCCAATTGGTGAGATTATCCAGGAGATTACTATTGAAGCAAAGACGCTAAGCTTTGCTGTACCGGCAACAACGCCGGCACCGATCATACTTCCCACTATTGCCTGATGGCTTGAAACTGGCAGCTTCTTCCAGTTTAGTATGACAATCATGCATGCAGAAACTACGAGGACTATCAATATCATAGCACAATTAAGCTTTGCTATACTTCCAACTGTTTCCAAAACCTTTACCTGTGTAAGTGAACCAACAGTAACAAATATGCCTATTAGCAGAATGGCCATTCTGAAGCTTATAACTCCGCAACCTACCGGCACACCAAAGGCGTTTGATGTGTTGTTAGACCCTATACTGAATGCTATTATCGATATTGCGATTTCTGATAGCATGATGACCCTCGCTAACGCAGACTGACATTTAGAATTTGAATTAGATCTGCTGCATCCTCTATTACATCGCTAACGTAAACGAGATGGTCTATAAAGTCCGAAAGTATCTTTCCCTCCCAGTAGTTGCTAACGTTTCTCTTCATTATTTTTTCATAAATTCTATTTCTCAGAGTATCTACCTCTCTTTCCCTCACCCTTATTTTAACAGTTCTGTTTTCAAGTTTATCCCCGCTCCTCAGAGCGCTAAAAGCCTCAAGTAAATCGTTACTCATTTTTACATTTATCTTGGCAACTCTAACACAGAGTTCTCTCAATTCATCATCAAGGTGTAAGTTGAGCCTCAAATAGTCTATTGCGGTGTCTTCGAGCATGTCCAGAGTTTCATCTATTGTTTCAGCAAGTTTATATAGAGTTCCACGCATAGCCGGTAAAAAAGCCCCCCCGTAAAGCTTTAAAGCTATATCCCTTCTAAGTCTGTCCCCCGTTCTCTCAAGTTCGCATACCTGATTAAGAAGACTTTTATCATCAGTTTCGATGGCTTTCAGAAATACCTCACAGGCAAACTTCACAGTGTTTATATGTTCCTTAAATAGCTCGATCACCTCACTTTCCATTCTACCAAACGATAGTTTTCTAAAAAACTTCATTGATAGATACATCACGTTAAAAGTAAAAACGTTTTCCGAAAACTTGATTTTTCCTTAGACTGACTGTACATGATGGATGTATTTGACGAAGCAAGAAGAGAACTATACTTTCCTCCGGTTCGATTCAGGTTGATTGATGGAGATGGAATCAAACTGAACTTTGCGGGTAGATTTAGAAAGCCGGAAGTTGCTGTGGGCAGGAGTGTTTTTCTCAGGTTTTCAAAGCTGGCTTTGAAGGGACTTTTTCAGCTCTCCCTTGCAAGGTGGATAAAACATCCCTACTCTCTCAAAGTTGCCCTGCTCGAAGAGTTCTGGTTAAAGGATTATGAAAAAAAGAAAAGGATAATAGAACTTTTTGATACAATAATTTGTTCACTTTATTTAACTTGGAGAGGTTGTAGTTCCATTAAACAAGCAATAATCGAAACTATGAACAGGGATAAGGCTGACTTGGCTGTGAGGTCGTACTTAACAAGAAGGACGGGAATCAATTTTGGAGATTTAAGTGGAGAGTTCAAGGAAGTCGAAGAGGCTGTAGAAGCGATGGAAAGTATACAGTTTGATAGATGCTCCAACATAGATGTGTTGAGACAGAGCATTCTATCCTTTGCAGAAACTGTAAATAAACTTATAGAAAGTAAGGAAGAAGTTTTCGATTTTAATATAGGTTCTATGGATAAGGCAATTCAGGAAGTAGCTGGAGAAGTTGGAGTTAGGGAATTCAGGGAAATATCAGAGTACTTTGGTATTGGAAAAGGAGCTGGAGATCCGATGTATGCGGACATTCAATGGTATATCCACAGAAGTGCAAAGTACAGTATAAGAGTTGAAAATCCCGTAACTTCAGGGGACTATCCGGGCAGACTTGTTGATTTTTCTCCAGATGAAGGAATTGACAGATACTCTCCGGTGGAAAGTCTTGGAAAAGTTCTTCCGGGAATAGCGAAAATGCACAAGCCCGAAGGGTTTGAAGGGCTGGGCAGTAAAAGCAGGAACGTAGTGATAATTCTTGATTCTTCCGGAAGTATGAAAAATCCTGAGAGTGGTAGCTGTGCTATAATTGGAGCTTTTGCAATAGCAAGAAAATACATTGAGACGGGAGGTAAAGTGGGAGTCATAAATTTTTCATGGAAGACAAAATGCCTCAAGCCAAGCAGAAATAGCGATGTGTTTAGAGCCTTGGCAGAGTATCAGGGAGGAGGAACCGAGCTTAAAGCTGATGCAGTTGTTGACTACGTAAGTTCCGAGGCAAGAGGATACGATGTTGTGCTGATAACTGATGCCGGAATAAACAACATAGGAGAGGTAAGGAGCATGTTAGAAAAACTGGAAAGATTTGGCTGTAGAAATTACGTGATATGGATAGCTTCAAAGAGTTTTGAAAAACAGATAGATGAACTCTCCAAGCACGCCAAGATTATACAGGTAAACAGTGAAAGTGACGTGCCGAGAATAGTACTTTCCATGTAACAGTATGAAATTGGGAGGTTAAACTTATGAAAAATTTAAAAAAAGAATTGCTGAAAGAGGTTTTGGGAGATTTTAAGAAAAAAGAAGTTAACTTGGAAAAATTAAGAACGGAAAAAAGCTTAAGTGAGCTAAAAGATATAGTTTCACAGTATTTTGATCTGGAATTAAAAGGTGAGTTTCAGCTTAAACCTGATAAGGCTTTTGAGTTTGGAAGGAAGATGAGAAGCGAACACTCTCTGAGTTTGAGAGACGTGGAGAGACTTGTAAACAACACGGTATACGAAGTATTTGAAGAAAAAA
Organism: Archaeoglobus sp.; assembly: GCA_003978865.1. Lineage (GTDB taxonomy): Archaea > Halobacteriota > Archaeoglobi > Archaeoglobales > Archaeoglobaceae > WAPX01. The sequence continues at coordinate 8,625 of QNXS01000006.1, forward strand.
TTGGAGATATAAAAACTAAACTTTGTCATCAGTTTTATGACAACTATCTTGGATACTTCGTGTCAGGGCTTTACCACGATATCATAGGCGACAGAACTCTGAAAATAGAAATAAAAATTCCAAGATTCGTAATGATTAGCAGAATAGGCTTTAGATGGGGTTTTGGTTACAAACACCCGGGAGGTAAGCTCGTAATTTCAGGATATGCCGGAGGATACTTAGGTGAGGCAATGAGAGATGGTATTATCACCGTTACAGGATTTACAGGAGATTATGTTGGAAAAGATATGAGGGGTGGGAGGATAGTGCTGAAGGGAAATGCTGGATGGAGACTTGGAGATGGTATGAGGGGAGGAAAGATAGTTGTTATCGGAAACGCTGGAGAGTTTGTAGGTATAAACATGAGAGCGGGATTGATAAGAATAAAAGGCGAAGTACTATCCATAGGCAGAAGGGAAGGGGGAAAAATTGAAATCTGGAAAAACGGAAAATGGACTGAGGTTGAAGGTTGAAAAGTAAAATGATTTAAGCCAGACGTCGCAGTTGCGGTATGCAGCTCAACATTCTTTTAACAGGTGTTGGCGGACAGGGCATTCTTACCTCGGCTGCAATTTTGGCAAAAGCTGCAATTAATTCTGGTGAGAACGTGACAACTGCTGAAACTCATGGAATGGCACAAAGAGGTGGAAGCGTTGAAGTTCATGTCAGGATTGGTGACGTTCTATCTCCGCTTATACCGCTTGGAAGTGCAGACTTTGTAATTTCTCTTGAACTTTCCGAGATTCTGAGATACGTAAAATACTGTGGAGAGCAAACAACGGCGGTTGTAAATACAGGCAGAATCTTACCCTTGGCTGTAAACAGAGGAGAGGCGATGTATCCCGAGCTGGAAGAAGTAAAAAATGCAATATCTTGGATGAGAACAGTATTTATCGACGCAAACAGGATTGCTGAAGAAGCTGGAAGTGTTCAGGCGGGAAATGTGGTGGTACTCGGAGCTTTTTGCAGATTTTGCAAATTTTTCACGCTTCAGACACTTGAGGAGGCGGTTTTGGAGGTTTTGCCAGAAAAAGTACATGATATAAACATAAAGGCTCTTAAAATGGGATACAAAGCTGTTGATGACGTAGGAATCTAATAGTAATCTAATTTTTATTAATTATAAATTCCACTTAGTTCAAGTCACAAGAAATAAATTACTTTTGTCTGCTTTAAAACTGATGGTTGACGTGGACTTGCTTGAGAGGTTCTACTCTAAGATATTCACAATTCCAAGGAAGAGAATATCCGTCACACTGGGATTGATAACAATTATTTTTGCATCGATTCTAAATGGTATGGTCAGTAAATCCTTCTTTGCGAAAAGATATCTGTTTATTGGTTTGAGCATAATAGTTATACTGCTTGCATTCTCCCGTTTTATAGGTTTGGCATTTAACAGTAGAAGAACTTTTTTTCTCGCCCTTTTAATTTTAATTTTTATTGAAATTTTCGATTTTGCTACTATTCATCTTGGGTTTTTTGAGCTTATAGTTCTATCACCCGCCGCTCTTTCGACATTACTGACCATAATACTCTACTTTACCTCCGAAGCTAATGAGAAAAAAGTTGGACTTACCGTTCTTGCATCACTACTGATTTTGTACCCTGTAGATTACCACTATTCCTTCAGTGCTCCACACAGAATGCTTGGCTATGCTGTCTCCTCAATTTTTGGAATTGTACTTGCAATGCTTTATATAAACTTTATTAACAAAAATTATAATGGAGTAAACATAAAGGAGATGTTGAAGTCTTTTATACTGTTCTGGTTAACAACAGACCCCGAAAAGTTCGAAGCGAAGCTAAGGGAAATTGGTGATGTGAGAAAAGGATTTGTTAAGTGCCTTAAGTTCTCCGCAGACTCTTGTTCTGTGAAACTTATCAATACATCTTTTCATCCCGGCCCTATGAGAAACGTTGGAGGTGCCAAACTTGTAAAAAAAGTTCTGGAAATCGAGGATACTCTATATTTACACTCCGCAACAAAACATGAACTAAATCCCGTTGGAACTGAGGAAGTTGAAAAAATAGTTGAATCTATAACCTGCTGTGAGCAAATTTGCAAACCAAGAGAGCCGTTTAAACTTGAGGGAAAGATGTATACGCTGTATGCGTTCCCGTTCGATAAAGTTGATTTATTAATTCTCAGTGGAAATACTGTCACAGACGATCTTCCTCCGGAACTGAACGAATTTGCCGAAAAAACGTTTGGCAACGAAGTGCTACTTTGTGAGGGACATAATGCCCACAGAAGCAAGTATGAAGTTTCAAAATTGGAGATAGAGGAAATCAAGGAGTTAATTCGAAGAGCATCAAAGCTGAGGAATACTAAAAACTTTGTCAAACTTTCGTGTTATTTTTGCAAGAAAAAAGTTGAAACGAACAATATTTGCAACTACATAGCCGCATTAGTTCTTGACTATGGAGAAAGTGTTTACTGCATCTTAATGATTGATGGAAATAATATGCTTCTTGGATTCAGGAAAGAACTTGAGAAGATTGCTAAGGAGAATGGTGTAGAACTTGTAGTAGTTACAACTGACAACCATTCGAAAACAGGAATTTCTCCAAAAGTTGGATACAAACCTGTGGGAAGCGATTACGAGGATGTAGCTGTTACGAAGGATTTTCTATACCAAATTCTAAAAGATTTTAAAGAGAGAAAAAATTGTGAAGTCAAAGTAAGTTATGGCAGGAAAGATGTAAGTATTACTGTAATCGGCAGGAAGTTCTTTGAAGGTGTGGAAGCCGGTTTCAGGGCGCTTGGAGTTAAGGCTTTATATTTATTCTGGTTATGCATAGCTCTGCAGATGATTGTTACATCCCTGCTCGGCATATTTTTAATTGAGCCTCTAAAATTTTAACTACCAACTTTGGCTAATTTAATTGTTCTCTTAAGTTTTTTTGCTGTCGAACTTTTTAGAAGGATAATGTAAAATGTAAAATTAATTTAATTTATGATCCGTTCTGCAAAAGATTTTTATAACGTAACTATTTATCATGAACTATGTTCGTACAGTGCCCGGTATGTGGAAATTTACAGTACAGAAAATTCTGGCAGGATGACAACTTCGAGTACTATGTATGTGAGAAGTGTGGAAATACGTTATCAATACCACTCCAACGTATAGAGGCACTCTGAGCTAAAAGTAAATTTACTTGTTATTTTTTATTTTTTACTGAACAATCTTTTTACTGGGATCTACGATGTTTTCTGATACAGTAACTTACGTTCCCTGTCTCCAGTCTCTCAAGTACCTTTTCTGCTCCTCTGTAAGATTGTCTATTTTTACTCCCATACTCTCAAGCTTCAATTTTGCAACTTTTCTGTCAAGTTCTTCTGGTAAACGGTAAACCTTGTTTTCAAGTTTTTCAGCATTTTCAGCAATATACTTTGCAGACAGTGCTTGATCAGAAAAACTCATATCCATTACTTCAACTGGATGTCCATCTCCGGCAACTAAGTTTACGAGTCTTCCCTCAGCAAGCAGGTAAAGTTTTTTACTGCCAAAATCGTACTCCACTATATTTTCTCTGATTACTCTCTTCGAGATGCTGAACTTCTCCAGATCTTTTATGTTAATTTCAACATTGAAATGTCCTGCATTGGCTAAAATTACTCCATCCTTCATAAGCTCAAAGTGTTCTTCTCTTATTACATCTCTGTTGCCAGTGGCTGTTATAAATATGTCCCCCACTCTCGCCGCATCTCCCATAGGCATAACCCTGAAACCATCCATTACCGCTTCGAGAGCTCTTATTTCATCAACTTCAGTAACTATTACGTTTGCTCCCATACCTCTTGCTCTCATTGCTATGCCCCTTCCACACCATCCGTATCCAGCAACTACAACGTTTTTTCCCGCGAACAGAAGATTTGTAGCTCTCATGATCCCTTCTATGGCTGATTGCCCGGTACCATAACGGTTATCGAACAGGTACTTAGTGTATGCATCGTTTACGGCTATTACGGGAAATCTTAGAACTCCTTCTCTTTCCATCGCTCTTAGCCTTATTATGCCTGTAGTTGTTTCCTCACTTGCACCGAGAACTCTTGTTTTTGAAAGTGATTTATCAGTGTGAAGAAGAAATATCAGATCTGCTCCATCATCTATTACTATGTCTGGTTTAAAAGATGCAACTTTTTTAAGAGCGGAGTAGTATTCTTCCTCACTCATACCTCTTTTAGCATAACACCTTATTCCCATTTCTCTTAACGCATCAGCCACATCATTCTGGGAGCTCATTGGATTGCAGCCTGTTATTGCAACGTCAGCACCACCATCAATTAGTGTTAAAACAAGAACAGCTGTTTTCGCTTCAACGTGTAAAGCCATACCGATTCTCAAACCATCAAGGGGTTTGTTTTTTCTGAACTCCTCTCTTATACGGGCTATAACTCTCATGTGATTTTCTGCCCACTCTATTTTTTTCCTGCCAGAATTTCCAGATTCCTTAGGCTCTCGCATGCAGAACCTTCACCCTGCGCTAATAAATTATTTTGCAGAAGCAAAAACTTATATCTCCAGTATTTCAACCAGCCACGATGAAAGTCCTGATCACTGACCCAGTTCCAGAAGAAGTCGTTGAACGACTGAGAAGTGAAGGTTTTGATGTAACAGTCAAAACAGGGATTGGGGAGGATGAGCTCGTTTCAACAATACCGGAGTACGATGCACTGATAGTGAGGAGCGGAACCAAAGTTACAAGAAGAGTAATAGAGGCTGCAAAGAATTTGAAGATTATAGGTAGAGCTGGAGTCGGTGTTGACAATATAGACATAGCTGCGGCTACTCAGCACGGAATAGTGGTTGCCAATGCTCCCGGTGGAAATTCAGTTTCTACAGCGGAACACACACTTGCCCTTATACTTTCAGTTGTTAGGAAGATACCACAGGCGGATAGAAGCGTTAAGGAAGGTAGATGGGAAAGGAAAAAGTTCATAGGTATGGAATTGAGAGATAAGACAATAGGTGTTATAGGACTCGGAAAAGTTGGCTATGAAGTTGCTAAAAGAGCTAAAGCTCTTGAAATGAATGTTATAGCCTACGACCCTTATATTAGTGAGGATAGAGCCAAGCAGATAGGGGTTAAACTCGTACCTCTTGAAGAACTAATAAAACAGTCTGATATAATAACTGTGCATGTACCCAAAACAAAAGAGACTGAAAATCTTATAGATGAGAAAGCAATATCTACAATGAAAGATGGAGCTTATATTATAAATTGTGCAAGGGGAGGAATAGTCAACGAAAAAGCTCTTTATGAAGCTTTAAAGAGTGGAAAACTCGCAGGAGCGGCTCTCGATGTTTACGAGAAGGAGCCACCCGATCCTGATAACCCGCTATTTAAGCTTGAAAATGTTGTTACGACACCCCACTTAGGGGCTTCGACAAAAGAAGCTCAGATAAGTGTGGGAATGACCGTTGCAAATGAGATAGTAAATATGTCAAAGGGCTTGCCCATTAAAAACGCTGTTAACTTACCAAGCGTTGAAGTGAGTGAATACGAATACATAATGCCCTACCTAAAGCTTGCAGAAAAGATGGGAAAACTTGCGGCAGCAAGACTTCAGGTTGCAAAGAGAGCTGTTGAGAAAGTTAGAATTACATTCAGAGGTAAACTCTCAGGTATGAATACTGAATACATAACAAGAGCTCTGCTGAAAGGTTTGTTACAAAATATAGTTTCTAACATAAATTTGGTTTCTGCTTTACCTGTTGCAAAGGAGAGGGGAATTGATGTTGAGCAGGCTACTGGGGATATTTCAAGTTATGAAAGTATGCTTGAAGTTGAGGTAAGTGACGGTGAAAGATGCATAAACATGGCAGGAACTTGTTTTGGTAGTGAGTACAGAATAACTAAAATAGACAAGTACAAGGTGGATTTTGTTCCAGAAGGACACTACATAGTTTCTCTTCACGAGGATAAACCGGGTGTTATAGGAAGAGTCGGAACTCTACTTGGCAACTACAACATAAACATAGCCGGAATGATTGTTGGCAGGTACGGTGGGAGGGGTGGAATTCAGCTAATGTTACTGCTTGTTGACGACCCACCAACAGATGATGTTCTTGCAGAGATGGAAAAACTCGATGGAATAATTGATGCCGTTTACGTTTACCTGTAGTTTTATTTTTTATCGCTTGAAGTGGCTAAATTTTGGGAAAAAAGTTTTAAATAGCAGCTTTGAAGCCCCCACAATGGCTGTAACAAGAGCCTTCTTTATAGGCAGATTTCAACCCTGTCACTTAGGGCACATGGAAGTTTTTAGAAAAATACTTGGGGAGGTAGATGAACTTATAGTTGGTGTTGGAAGTGCACAGGAAAGCCATACTGTAGAAAATCCGTTTACCGCTGGGGAAAGAATACTCATGGTGTCGAGAGCACTTGATGAACTGTTGGAAAAAATGCTTGAAAGTGGTGAAATAGATAAGATGAAAAAATTATATATAATTCCATTGGAAGATATATATAGAAATTCACTGTGGGTAAGTCATGTAATGTCCATGGTGCCCCCCTTCAGTGTGGTTTATTCAAACAACCCGCTTGTCATAAGACTTTTCAGAGAGGCTGGGGTAACTGTTAGAAGTACAAAACTATACAGGAGATTTGAATATCAAGGAACAGAAATAAGAAGAAAGATGATAGAAGGTGAGGACTGGAAAAACTACGTGCCTGATTGTGTGGCTGAGGTTATAGAGGAGGTTAAGGGTGTTGAGAGAATAAGAGACATTGCAAACAGAGATGTATAACAAAACCTATGATCGAGAAGTTCTTAGTTGAGTGGAAGTATCCCATACTTGTAAAAGTAAGAAACGATACAGTACTTGAATTAAGATTTTTAAATAAGTCTAAATTATGTAAAAATTCAACTGATCTCTCGGAATTTTCAAACAAATTAAAAAAAGATATTTCACTTTATTTTATGGGAGAACCCGTAAATTTTTCAAGATATAATGTTGAAATAAAAAGTAATTTTGTTAAAAAAGTGCTTAATGAAGTTAGAACAATTGAATTTGGGAAGGTTAAAACCTATGGAGAGCTGGCAAAGAAGCTTAAAACTTCGCCAAGAGCAGTTGGACGTGCCCTAAAAGCCAACCCCGCACCGATAATAATTCCATGCCACAGAGTTGTTTCAAGTACGGGCGTTGGAGGATTCAATCAGGGGATAAAAATAAAAATTGAACTGCTCAGGCATGAGGGCATAAACATGAAGAATCTACTGTAAAAGTTAGAACCCTTCTTACACTTTTTGTCACATAGAACTTTGATTGTCTTATGCTACTTGCATGCAGTTTTGTCCACTTACCGTGGTAGTAGATGTGTACGATGTAACCGCTGGCAGTTTTACCTATCCACACAACTTTAACATCACTGCTAAAGGGGCAGTACTTTTTATTAAATATGTACAAAGCCTCCACGTTTTTCTGTTTAGTTGAAAAACCTATAGATTTAAGATAGTTCATCATATTTTTACCTGAAAGTGCTGCTTTTATGCTTTTCTTGACGAGAGTTAAATTTCCTGCTATTTTAATACCGTTAACAACAGCTATCGCCTTTTTTCCAAGAACTCTTATTTTCACACCCATATACAGCTCAGTTTTTCCACTGGGGAGCAAATCTCTTGCAGAAGTTAGTATAACCCTGCCCTCATTGTATACAACCGTAGCTGAATTTTTATTATATATAAAAATATTTGCATCTTTATCAGATAAACACAGATACGCGTTAACATTAACATGAGGGGAACAGAGGGTTATCGTACTGAAAGCCAACATTCCTGTATTTATTGCTAATACAAGTATAAACAGTGCAGTTATTTTCATGATTATGGTTATCATCGTCATCAATTAAATAAGTTCCCCACTTTACATGATGTCTTCCAAAAAATTGAAATTACCTAAAAATAACTATTTATTTAAATCAAATAAAACTATTCTCTCTCTAACAAGTAGAGATAGCTTTTCTTTACCAACAATTTCAAGTTCATTTTTATTTATACTAAAAAATTGTATAATCCTCTCAAATTTTTTTCTGTTCATTTTCAGTACTTCTTTCTCTTCAAAATCTTTGATTCTTAATTTTTTTTCATTAACTTTTTCCTTTCCTAAAAAAATAATAACTACATCATTTGTACCTTCTTTAATACCAATTGTTGTAGCTTTGTTTATTTGCCTTGTAGCAGCAGCGTAAAGTATAACTTCAAGAGGCAAAGTCCTTGCAACGCTCCTCCTCTCAATCCAAGCTTTAATAGCTTTTTTTGCTGCAAAATAGGCGTGATCTTCATCCACAATATAGCCAGCATTAAGAAAAACTGCGCTTTCGCCGTACTCTGATAAGAATGCTTCCAAGTTTGAAACATTCAACACTCCCTGCTTTACAACTACATCCATCACAGTTTTTCCTCAACTTTTTCAAGCAATTTTTCGAGTATTTCCTTATCGCTTAACACTCCTTCCGGTGGATTCACTATTTTCTTCAGCTTTAGTGGAACAGAATCCATTCTATAAGCCGATCCTCCTGCTTCGATACCGGTTATTGCAGAAGGTATTAGCACGTTTGCAATTTTTGCTGTTAAGCTCCAGAAAGGATCAACAACTATAAGCGGAATACTCTTCATGTAGTTTACAGTTGCTCTTGGAAAGTGTGCTGCTGGATCTCCTCCAAGCACAAACATAGCGTCAGTATCCCTTTTGGCAAGAATGCTGTTGGTGTCAGTTTCTCCGGGATTGTACCAAGGATAACCTCTGCTAAAATCTACAGCAAAAGGATAACCTGTTTCCCACGTACAAACCTCGTTGAATCCGCTTACATTGTAGTGCCCCCTCATAGGCATTATCCCAAATTTGGTAAATCTATACAGGTCTTTGACTAAGCTTATAGCTTCACTTATATTCCAGTAGTTGCCAAGTGAGTGGGTCAGCCCCATACCAAAAAAGATTATTCCAAACTTGCAGTTCTTCATCATATCAGCAAGTTCTTTCAATTTTTCAATCTCAACTCCCCCAACTCTTTTTACTCTGCAATCTCCACTGTTTATTATTGCCCTCAGAGCATTGAGGACTTCATAGTCCTTACCCGGTTCAACCTGAATGAACATATCTGCAAGTTTGGAACTCTCTGTTGGTCTAACGTCGACAACAACAACCTTTCTTCCTATTCTACTCCGGGAGAATCTACCTCTTGGAAAAACAGAATAGCGGGACATGTGTCGTGGATGTGCATGCATCGGATTGCATCCCCAGAAGATTACCAGATCCGCCCTGTTTTTTATTTCCCCAAGTGTGTAACTCGGAATTCCAACTTCCTGAATTGCAAGTATACTTGGGCCGTGACAGACAGAAGATGTACAATCTATTACACCACCAAGCTTCTCTGCAAGTTCTATTGCAACTTCATGAGCCTCGCAGGAAGTAGAAGAAAAACCATAAAAAAGCGGTTTTTTTGCCTTGACAAGTATTTCTGCAGATTTATCAAGCGCCTCTTCGAGATTCACTTCTCTACCATCCACGTAGGGCTTTAAAACTCTTTTATGATACTTTACACTTGAGAGAATTTTGGCAGTTCCAACCACGCATGCATTTTCTACTTTTATCTCCCTACCATCTGTTTCTACAATCAGGTCATCGCACAGAGCCCCGCAGAAGGGACAGATGAAGTCCGGTATTTTCCTGAATTTCGAGATTTCCGAGATCATACCAATCTAACTCCCAGATTTTATCAGCATTTATAGTGAAGTTTGACTGTTTTTAAAATTTTCTGGGCTTAAATAAACTGCTGATGCCTCGAGACATCTTACAAGTTCTTCAAGCATTAGACTGTGAAGCCCATCTCCTTTTTCAAAAACTATTGCTCCTCTACTGCAAAATTCGGCGCACATACCGCATCCAACACATAGCTCAGGTTTAACGTATATTTTTCCACCAACAACGTTTATTGCGAGACCTTTTGACATTGTTCTGCAAACAGCAACGCAGTCACCACACCCAGAACACAGTTTTTCATTTATCAGCATTGAAATTGCTGAGAGGCTGTAATCGGCATTGGGTTGATATAGTTCATCTATGTTTAAAGTCTTTATTTTAGAGAAGTGCCTGAGAGAAGACAAAACCCTCGAAAGGTAGTACGGCTGAACGCCAAGAAATACTAATAGATCACACCTTCTAAGTGGTTTCCATCCTCCATCCTCAACAAACTGAATTATGTGGTGAAGTGTGAAAACCTTTGTCAGTGGCATAACTCCATTCTCAAGCAGCGGTTTTGATGATGCACCGGTTGCTATTACGGGCATAAACTTACTTAGTTTTACCGCATACTTCACAAGTTCCTCTCTCTCAAGAAGAAGACCACCAGTAATCAGAACAGCCTTTGAAGATGATATTATACCGGCAGCTTCATCCGGTGTTACGCAGAGAGCCCTTTCACACTGGAGCTCAGACGGTTTATAACTTCTTGGAATGAAGATTCTTCTCCTCACTTTTCTATAAATGTCGGTAAAAGTTTTTAAAATTTCTGATGGGGTTTAAGCATCCGAAAGAGTTTTTTGAAAAACAGCAGCATAGGTTATCAATGGATCTGGAAGGTTTTGCGAAAAATGTGTTAAAAAAGCTTGGAGACAGTAAAGCTGTGGAACTTTTATCTGAAAGGATCGCTGAAATTAAAGGAGGAGAAGCAAAAGACTGGATTGAATGGGCTGAGGCAATAGTTCTTGAGGTAAAAAATACAGAGAAAGCATTTAGAATTCCAGTACTTTCATACTACAACTCCGGAATTAAAGCTGGTGAGGCTGGTGTTGGTAGCAGAGGAGAGGGAGACTTCTATGTACATTCTCTGATAGCAGAAATAATATCTTCCACAGGAGTATCTGGTATTCTCTCAGCAAAAGATCTTGATGATGCAGGAGTGGTAGAAATTCCAAATTCCAACTACATATACGTGGCAGTAGATGGTATTCACTCCAGACTTAGTGAGTTTCCATTTATTGCGGGATTTCACGTTACAAGAGCAGCCATGAGAGATGTTCTTGTTATGAATGCTTTACCTGTAGCTGTTTTTTCAGATATTCACATAGCTGATGACGGTGATGTATCCAAAATATTTGATCACATAGCTGGGATCTGCTCTGTTTGCGAACTAACCGGAACACCGCTGATTGCTGGAAGTACTCTGAGAATAGGAGGAGATATGGTAATTGGGGAAAGATTTAGTGGTGGTGTAGGTTGTGTTGGAGTTGGTGAGAGAATTGCAGCAAGGAGAGATGCCTCATCTGGAGATGTTATACTCTTAACAGAGGGAGCGGGAGGTGGAACGGTAAGTACAGCAGCAATCTACTATGGATATCCAGAAATAGTTGAAGAAACGATAAATATTGATTTCCTAAGGGCGTGTGAACCGATTGTAAAGAAAAAACTGGAAGTTCATGCAATGACTGATGTAACAAACGGTGGGATAAGAGGAGATGCTGAGGAAATAGCAAGGGTTTCAAATAAAAGGTTAATCTTTGAAGGTGAGGTATTAAGAAAAGTCGTAAACCCAAAGATTATGAAGTTTTTTGAGGAGGTTGGTATAGACTTTCTTGGAGTTTCAATAGATTCTTTGATGGTAATCTGTAATGAAGAGACAGCCGAAAATGTTAAAAGAATTGTGAAAAAAGCTGGAATTAAAATTTACGAAGTTGGAAGAGTTGAAGAAGGGGAAACTGGAGCTTTTGTAGAGGAAGACGGAATGATAAAAAGGTTGAAACCAAAGTTCAGAGAGTCTGCCTATACCCCAATAAAAAAGGTTGTTGGAGAAAAAAGACCTGAAAATTACGAGGAGATGAAGGAAAAAATAAGAAAAGCTGCAGAAATGGCAATAAAAAAGAAGAATGAAGTAGTCAAAATGCTCTTTCAAAATTCTTCGCTAAGCTGACAAACTTTTCTACCAGCTCCCTCCTAAGTCTGCCACCTCTACCATTCTCGCACACAGCCCCCCTAACACCGACTATATCGGCTTTGGCATCCAATACTGCTTGAATGTCCTCGGATTTTATACTTCCTGCAAGAGCGCATAACATTCCATGATCATGAGCAGAATCGACAAAATCCACTACACTGCAGAAATCCATATGCTCGAAGAGACTTTTTCCATCTTTTACTGCTGTATCGATCATTACAACGTCTGCATCGCACACAGCACCGATGTCCGGTAACTCTAACGGACTCACAGTTCCAGTTCTATAAAAGTCCGCATAGGCTGCAAGAACAGCTTTTTTTCCATTCTCTTTGACCGCCCTGACAACAGCTTTGGCTAACTCCAGTGCCTGATAGTTCTTGTCCACTAAAAGTCCGACTTTAACGTAATCTGCCCAAAGGGAAGCTGAGTAGGCTGCAAGAGATGCAGTTCCGGGTTTGAAACTCATATCTCCTATGGTGGCACTAACAGGTGTTGGTTTAACGGCTTCAGCTACTTCTCTAATTACCCAAGGAAAGTTTGCCCCAAGAGAACCTTCAGAAGGATTTTTAACATCGATTATATCCGCTCCACCCTTCACAGCCTCAAGAGCTTCTTTAACGTTTTTAGGGCTTACAAGCACGAGTATTGCTGCCATTATGCGAAAAGCACTGAAACTGTTTAAAGTTTTTATCCGTGCACGCGAGTTTGGAGTATGAAAGTATACTTGGCTATGGACGTAAAGGAGGGTAGAGTTGTTTGGGGACATGAGGGGAGGAGAGAACTTTATGAAAGTATAGACAGAAAAAGCCTGCTCGTTAATTCATCCCATCCACTTGAAGTTGTAAGGAAGTTGAAGCCAAAAAGAGTTTATCTGGCAGATTTAGATGCAATAGAAGGAAAAGGACAGTTTAATTTTTGGCAGCTTGTACCTTTTGTGGATGAACTCATAATTGATAGAGGTTACAGAAACAGGGAGAAAGCTGAGGAAGATTTAAAAGAGAACGTAATTCCGGTTCTCGGTACAGAAACTTATAATTTAAAGAACGTCTTTGACGGAGTTTTTGTAAGTCTCGACTTCAGAAAAAGACTGCTTGGTGGAGTTGATCTCTTTAATGCAGTGGAAATTCTGAACTCTTTCAGACTCAAGGGGGTTATAGTTTTAGATATCAGTAGAGTTGGTACCGGAAAAATAAACTTTGAGCTCATAAGTACGGTTATAGATATATCCAGCAACCCTGTTTATGCGGGCGGGGGTATAGGAAGCATGCAGGATTTACAGAAACTTGAGGATATGGGAGTTAAAGGTGCAATACTTGCCACTGCCGTTCACAGAAAAAAGATTCCTGTTTGTGTGTTGTGGTGAAATTTCAAAGGGCATTCTGCTAAATTCTGGAAATTCATTCTGATAGTTTTGAAATTAAGTTCTCCAGCATTCGTAAGTATTTTTTTGTTTCAACCGCACCTTTTTCAGTTATTATGATGACTGTTCTTGGTCTATCAGCTATAATTTTTTTAATAGTAATAAAATCTTCTTTTTTGAGCGTTCTTAGATGAGAATCCAATTTTCCGGGAGAGATCTCCAAAACATTCTGCAAATTCTTAAAAAACACTCTTTCATGCGCCAGAAGGTAGATCATAATTCCAAGTCTCACAGGATTTCCGAGAATACTTTTTCTTGCAAGCTCTCTTACATTAGGTACAGACATTTTATGCCACCTTAAATGCCCTGTACATGTATAGAATTACTGTAATCCCATAACTGAAGACAACGCACATTCCTGCAAAGTACATTGGATTTCCTCTGACAGTGAATACTACAGGTATTAACAGAGCAGGGATTAAGGCTGCCGGAATCATCTCCAAAGCTACTTTCTTGGTATCTATCAGTATTGTTAAAATCATTCCAGCCACAGCAATTGATACAAAACTGAGCAATCCAACTGCAAGTTTTTCAAGAAACGTGTAGCTAAGCAAGTCCGGAATTACAAACCATCCTATCACGGATGCAGTTATCCACGAGAGTACGATACCTGTGTTTATTGTTTTTCTTCTTCCCTCAGAAATTAGTAGCGATGCTCTTCTCCAAGCTAACCTCTCGATGTATATAAAGATTGCAGTTCCAGCACTCCAGTAACCAAGAACAAGCATGGCAGGCACACTTTTCAACGGTGCAATTACAATGTAAAATCCAGCCATTACAACTATCCATATCTGAAAACTTAGTGCTATACATATCTTCTCTACTGCCAGTATCCTACCAGCTACTTTTTTTAAAACATCTTTAAGCTCTAAATCCTCCATACCTATAATTCTAAATTAAGGGTATATATACCGCGCAGTTTCTCTGAATTTCAGAACAGCAAAGTCAAAGCAAACTCTCAAAAAGTACTCAAAAAACTACTTCAAAAATATTTTGACTTTTTCAAAGTTGCTGGCACTTCTTACGATATCCATTATTTCCTTCCTGTCCTTACTGGCTCTTTCGAGTACTATCTTTCTTGCAAGATTTTTACTGATTCCCGGAATGGCCTCAAGCTCCTTTAAACTTGCTTTCATTATATCTACAGGCGGAATAGCTGTTACTGATCTCATACCATATCCTATAACTCTTACATTGAGAAGTAAATTTCTTTTATATTTTCCGGGAATTCCTACAAGAAGAGGATAGCTACCAAACTGTCTTGCAAAGGTTATTCCCTTCTCAAACACCTCGCATCTCACATCTTTAAGCATTGTCCCAACTGGTAACATTTTTTTTAGCATTTCCCTGTCTATTTTCTCTCTAACCATTCTCTTGAAATGTATGAACATTTTCCTATGCTTTTTCAGCCTTGCCTCCACGCCTTTTCTCTCTACATAGAGCGGAGTTGATCTAAGAACTTTAACCTGTCTTATATTTATCCTTCTAAGCAACAGCCCATTATCAAACATTTTCAGCAAGAACTCATAATTCAGTTCAAAAGTTCTGTTGGTCTCACCCTTCAGACCCACAACAAAATTCAAACCGGGTAAAAACTTTGGCATACCGTTGTATCCTCTCTCAGCCCCATACTCATTAATAAGGTTAACAGCAAACTCAACATCCTCAACACTCGAACAGAGGTTATTCTTTGATATAACCCGCGGATCGGCGCTCTCAAGTCCCATAGCAGCTACGTTTCCCGGAGTCTGGTAGTTAACAACAATTTTTACCACACCCCTGCTTTCCTCAGGATGCTCAGATACTGTCTTTGGGTTTACGTTATCAATATGTAGAGTTTTTATATTTGGACAATTTTTCCATATAGCTTCATGAAAAGCTTTAAGTTTTTCAGGTACCGGTCTGGGTACTTCTTCAGAGAAGTCCGCCAGATATGTAAAAAAGTCTGTCTGTCTACCGAGTCTGAAATGTCTTATTCCATGAGAGTACAATGATTTTATCTCTGAAACAACTGCTTTTGGACTTCTATGTCTTACACTGTGTAATCTCTCAACGCAGAATGAACATTTTCCCCAGTAACAACCTCTGTAAGTTTCTATCTCGCATATAAGATTTGGATAGTCTACATGCTCCTTAACAACTTCACTTCCAAGTAAAGCAAATCTGTTTATATTACTCCAGAAGTCTAAATTTTCTTTATATCCAGAAAGCTTTATTAAGATTTTTAGTAGCTCATCCTCAAAAGGAAAGTCCAGAACGTTCAATCTCTCTCTTTCATTGTCATCAAGTTCTAAGGATATACCGCCCACCACTACTTTTTTGCCGGGCAGTAGAACAATATCTTCAAGTCTGAGTGGCTTGGCAGTCAGGTACTTTCCGGGAACTATTGCTCCAGCTATTACTATACTCAGGTCAAAATTTTCAAGAATTTTTGGCTTTTTCCTGATTTGTTCAGCTGTAAAATAGGCTGATGGAATCTTAAGATAGTTCAGCATTCCCTTGATGTATCTTGGGTATGGGGATATGTATGGAGGAACTCCGAGACAGGACGGTTCATCCACGTAACCGTCAACTATAGCGACTTTCACTTCAAAATAAGGTGAAAAAATTAAATTTTTAAAGCTTTCTAAGCTTTTCCAGAATCAATTTCTTCTCGACTCTTGCAACTGTCTCTCTCACGATTTGAACGGCATCTATGTTTGCTGAGACACTGTCTATACCAAGCTCCACAAGTTTTGCAACAACATGTGGGTAACTACCAGCCTGACCACAGATCGACGTCTTAACTCCATGTTCCTTACAAATCTTTATGACTCTCTCTATCAATTTCATTACAGCTGGGTGTGTTTCATCGTACAGGTAAGCTACGTTCTCATTGTTCCTGTCAACTGCAATTGTATACTGGGTTAAATCATTTGTACCGAAGCTTATGAAGTCAATACCTTCTTTCACTATATCCTCTATGATTAAAGCTGCCGCCGGAGTTTCCACCATAACGCCAAATTCTATTTTGTCGAGTGGTATACCTTCCTCGATAATAATTTTCTTGGCTTCCCTGACCTCCTCAGGTCTCGTTACGAGAGGTAGCATTATACCTATGTTTGTGTATCCCTCGTCTATTAGCTTCTTTATTGCCTGCATCTCAGCTCTGAAGTGCTCATGCTCCCTTAGATCTCTTCTTATACCTCTAAATCCAAGCATTGGATTTGCTTCAACTGGCTCATCCTCACCACCTTCCATTGTTCTAAATTCATCTGTTGGTGCATCGAGAGTTCTTATCCAGACAACCTTTGGGTAGAATGCCTTTGCAACTCTCAGCATTCCTTTGTAAAGTTCCTCCACGTATTTGTCAACTTCTCCGTCGTGAATGTACTTCATAGGATGTTTTTTCAAACCAAGAACCATGTGCTCTATTCTAAAAAGACCTACACCATCAGCTCCAGTGGCAGCAGCTTTTTCAGCTGCATCAGGTATGGATATGTTAACTTTAACTTCGGTAGCGGTAATAATCGGAGCTGAAGCTGTTACTACTTTCTTCTCAACTTCTTTCTCCTTCTTTATTGCACCTTTGTAGACTATTCCTTTGTCTCCATCAACTGTAACAGTCATACCGTCCTTAAGAACTTTTGTAGCGTTTCCCGTCCCTACAACTGCTGGAACTCCGAGTTCCCTTGAGACTATTGCAGCGTGACACGTCATCCCTCCCTCGTCGGTAACTATAGCCGAGGCTTTTCTCATTGCCGGTACCATATCTGGAGTAGTCATAGTTGTTACGAGGATGTCTCCCTCCTCAACTTTCCCTATTTCCTTTTCACTGAATATTATCTTGACTCTGCCAACACCTATTCCGGGAGAGGCACCGAGACCTCTAACCAGAACTTCTGCTTCTTCAACTTCCTCCTCTTTTTCTTCCTTCTTGCCCTTTATTGTTGTTATAGGCCTAGACTGTACAATGTATATCTTGTTGTTTTCAACAGCCCACTCAATATCCTGTGGTTTGCCATAGTGTTCCTCTATAATTTCACCCAGTTCTGCAAGTTTTATTATTTCGTCATCGCTTAAGACCCTAGCTTCAGCTTTTTCTGGAGGTAACTCTATAACTTTGGTCTCGTCACCTTCCCTTACGATTGCCTTATCCTTTCTGGATACCTGAACTTTTGTTATTTCTCTCGAAACTCTATCAAACTCATAGTGGTCCGGTGAAACCATACCGCTCACTATCGCTTCTCCAAGCCCCCAGACCGCTTCAATTATAACCACCGGATCTCCAGTTACAGGATGGGATGAAAACATAACACCAGATTTTTCAGAGTTAACCATCTTCTGTACAACTACCGCTATGCTAACATCTTCATGCCTAAATCCCTGCCTCACCCTGTAGTATATTGCTCTTGGAGTGTATAGAGAACTCCAACATTTTCTGACGTGCTCAACTACGTTGTCTTCACCTTTAATGTTTAGGTAGGTTTCCTGCTGACCTGCAAAGCTGGCATCCGGTAAATCCTCTGCGGTTGCGGAGCTTCTAACAGCTACGTAAACTTCTTTTCCCTCCTCCTCGCAGAGCTGTCTGTATGCCTTTTTTATCTCCTCAACTATATCTTCAGGTATCGGGGTAGATTCTATTATTTCCCTAACTTTCTCCGACGCTTTCATCAGCTCATCTGTATCTTCAATGTCCAGACCCTCAAGAATAGAGATTATTTTGTTTTTAATTCCTGATCTCTCAATAAAGTCAATAAAGGTCCTGCCATCAACAATAAAACCGTTGGGCACTGGAATTTCGTTTCTGTAAAGCTCTCCAAGATTTGCACCTTTTCCGCCCACAAGAGGTACAGCATCTTTACCTACTTCACTGAGCCAAACCACACCCATCTAATCACCAGATTATTATTATCTGGCAGTCTTAAAAAGATTTTTCCTTAAATTTATACTTATCTTTCTTTTTTAAAGCAAACACAATATCTAAGGACATAACTGACTGTTTTAAATCAATAGATAGACATAATGCTCACAGTTGGAATTTACTGTTTTTTCTCGGCAGATTGAAGATTATTTCAACTGTTCCCGGCAAGCTAACACCGCCCCTCACAGCCTGCATCTGCAAACTCAGAGCGGCTGACCCTGCCGGGATGTACCGTGCCCGGGTTGCCCCGGGGTCATGGAAAGCCAAAGCTCATCTCACCAGGGGACCTATGCGGCACGGTTTAGCCCCGTGCTTGCGGGTAACCTCACAGTCAGCCATAAGCTGTCTCAGCTCCCTCCCCGCACGAGGCTCATAGGGTATTCAATCCCACTACATAAAAAACTATAGACAGAAACCCTCACCTTTTTATTTTTTCCCACATACTTCCAATATGAGAGCGATCATTCTGATTCCTCCCATTGTTGGAGCTATTATAGGATACATTACAAATGTAATAGCAGTAGAACTTTTGTTTCATCCTAAAAAGCCGGTAAAATTGCTGGGATTTAAAATTCAGGGGCTTGTTCCGGCAAGAAGCAGAGAAATTACAGAGAGATTTCTTGAGACTCTATCCGACTTTCTTACAAAGGAGGACTTTGAGTTTGTTATAGGTAATGCTGTAAACAGAACCCTGAGCGAAAGTTATGCTGCAAAGTTGAATGAACTTTTTAACAGATATCCCCTTTCAAGTTTTGGGGAAGCTGCAGATAAGCTTGGGTTCGGAAAAATCGTCACCTACCTTTCTGATGCTATATCTAAACTTCTGTATGATTCTGTAAAAGAAACTGTGGTCAGGAGCATAGCTGATAATATAGACTTAAAAGAGTTCGTGATAAAAAAGGCTGAGGAGATAAGCGAAGATGAAATCGAGAAGATCTTC
>QNXS01000022.1 GCA_003978865.1 Archaeoglobus sp.
TTATCAAAAAGCTCTTCAAATTCTTCTTTTCTTTCATATGCGGGAATCAATCCGAGATGTCTGTCCGGAATTACAACATCCTTTCTTCGCGGGATTACTCCCACAACCTTTACCTTTGCGAGTTTTTCTGCTGCCAGTTTTGCCTTCATTGCATGCCTTTCACTTCCGACCCTATTAAGGATGACTCCCTCTATTCTAACTTCTGGATCAAAAGTCTTATACCCGTAAATAAAAGGTGCTACCGTCCTCGACATTCTTTCCACGTTCGCTATCAGAATAACCGGGCACTTCAGTATCTTACTAACTTCTGCTGTGCTACCTTTCTCGTCAATAGCATGGTGTGAATCGTGCAAACCCATCGTTCCTTCAATAACTGCTATGTCCGCATTTCTAAAGTTTCTTTCAAACGTTTCAACTATGTCTTCCTTCGAAAGCATAAAACTATCGAGATTTCTGCTGTGCTTTCCGGTCGCAAAGAAGTGAAAGCTTGGATCTATGAAGTCTGGACCAACCTTATACGGTTGGACTCTGTAGCCTCTATTTACCAAAGCTCTCATCAATCCTATGGAGATCATCGTTTTTCCAACTCTACTGCTCGTTCCACTGAGTATAATTCTCGGTATATCCATCATATCACGAAATCAAAACAGTTTTTCACCTTTTGAGAAATCACAAACCTTAGATTGCAGGCACTTTTTTCTTTAATGCTGGAGGTCTGGGTTTCAGAAGAATTCTACTCCCGCACTTTGTGCACTGTATTCTCTCACCCGGTTCAACGTCAATCTCCGCCCCGCACATTGCACAGATGTAAACTGTCATGAAATTTACATCCACTGAACAGTATATTAAATCTCCGGTACAATATGGTACAATATTTACCCAGCAGAAACAAAAATTTAGGTAAGAATTTTCTTAACAGTATTTATTCCCATTTCAAGCAACTCTCTGGCTCTACTCTCTGATTTTGACTCTGCCATCACTCTCGCTATTGGCTCCGTTCCCGAAGGTCTAATAAGTATCCATCCGTCTTCATACTCAACCTTAGCTCCGTCCGTGAAGTCCGCATCTGGAAATGCATTTTTCAAACCCTCAAGCAGTTTAAGCTTATCTTTACATGGAACTTTTGCTTTTAGTGTAACGTAAGTTGGTATATCCCTGATTAGCTCAGACAACTTTTTTTTCTCCTCTGCCATTAGCTCGAGTACTCTCGATAAACTCATCGCACCATCTCTTGCAAGAAGGTGTTCCGGGAAAACCAGACCGCCATTACCCTCCCCTCCAAAAACAGCTTTTTCCCTTAGCATAGTTTCGGCAACAACAGGGGATCCTACGGGGGTATAGACGACTTTTCCTCCAGCCTCTTTCACTGCATCTTCAACACACTTTGAGGAGGATACGGGTGTCACAACAATACCTCCACCGTTCTTCTCAACATAGTGCTTTGCCATCAATGCAAGCATTACATCCTCAGGTACAAACTCGCCCCTTTCATCCACAAAAGTTGCTCTGTCTGCATCTCCATCGTGAGCTATGCCAATGTCCGCCTTTGCATCTCTAACGCACTGCATCAGAAATCCAACGTTATCCTTTACAGGCTCCGGATTTCTGCATGGAAAAGTTCCATCAGGATGTGAATTGATACCTATACACCTGCATCCAAGTCTTCTAAGTAATTCCGGACTGGTAACAGCTCCAGCTCCGTTCCCGCAATCCAGAACAACTTTGAACTTTTTATCTGCAATTAAATCGACGTCAACTTTTTCCATCACTCCCTCTATGTACATTCTTTTGCAATCCTCCGAGTAAACCTTACCGACTCTATCCCAAGAAACGATCCTGTAAGACTTGCTGAGGTACAGTCTTTCGCTTTCCTCATCCATAGATCTTGTAAATTCCCTTCCATCATCCTGAATGAATTTTATTCCGTTGTACTGTCTCGGATTGTGGCTTGCAGTTACAACCACCCCACCCGCTATGTCTTTCTTGCATTTAACGTAATACTGGAGAGCGGGTGTTGGTACCAGTCCCAGATCCACGACACTGCAACCGGCAGAAGTTATTCCAGCAATAACTGCGCTTTTAAACATCGGGCTAGACAGCCTTGCATCCATTCCCACCGCAATAGTGCCATTTCTCAGCGTTGCTATTACTCTTCCGAGATTGACAGCCATTTCCACAGTTAACTCCTCATTAGCAACACCCCTAACACCATCTGTACCGAAAAGTTTTCCGGCTCCACCAATTCGAGTCATAGGCATACTTGGTATTTCACTCTATATTTTCTTTTTTGCCAATTTATATTTTTTATATTTACTTTGATTTTCCACTATTGGAAGAATTTGTTCTGTAGATATAAACTACGTCCTCATCAACGATTACGTAATCACTGCCCTTTCTGAGTACAGGTTTATCCAGTTGGTAGGATATATTTACAAGATCTTTTCTATTTCTTAGGGTAATAATATCTTTATCTCTTAATTGTACATCTTCACATTCAACGCAAATGCTGATGTTGTTTGATGCCGGTCTCATACGGTACGAAAAAACAAGTGCTGGTAACATAATCAAAGCAACAAGCGTAAAAGCAACTCTTGATTCTCCAACTCCCATACTGAAACCCATAAAACTTAGCCTGTTGTTAAAAACTTTGTATGTATAACTTGGTTTCTTAACTGTTTTTTCTGTATTCACGAAGTGCATCAAATCTTGACCGGAAACGAAAGTTATGTCATGTTTGAAATCCCCACATGCAAATTCAAACACTACTGAATGCCTTAAACTCCTTATCCTCAACTCTTTCAGAGTTTTTTCAATCCTGTTGTTCAGTTCAGAAACTTTTAATATGTAATCTATTTTAATATTTTTTTCATTTGTTCCATTTTTTTCAAAAAACGTATCCTCCCACATAACATACTTTTCCTTCCCGAGATTCACATAGTACGTCACAAAGCCTTTAAAGGAGTAGTTACCACCCTTTCCTGTGAATCTGTACCTCAACGCGAAATCCTTAACCAGAGAGGCTGGATAGTACTCCATTGAGGTTCCATTTTTATAAAATTTATTATACTCGAAAAAAGCTCTATGTTCCAATATTCCTTTCTCCACATAATAACTTCTCACAGTTTTAACAGTTTTTTCCTGAGGTGTATTCCACGAAACTACTGCCAGTATCCCAAATACGGCAACGCATATAAAAAGTGCCCAGAATACTCCTCTCTTTCCTGCTATTTTTTTAATACTTTCAATATCCATCATGTACACCTCACGCTAAACTTTACTATGGCTTTTCCACCATCCCACCATGCTTTAACAACAAGAGGTACCTCAGTAACGTTCTTAGCATAACCACTGATTGTAGCTGAGTCGCAGGGAGCAATTGCAACAACTCTCGAATCCACACTAACATTTTTACACTCTGAGTATATATGAACATATATATATTTGTTATTCCATAGCATATTCTGTACATTAATACTTAAAGTTCCATTCACACATTTACCATCCACAGCTATATAACTGTCAGATTTATCAGCAAGATTGATGTGGACAATTCTGCTACCTTCAAATTCGGATATACTTCCAGTTATGATACAGGTTACGATTATAGCTAAAATACCAACATTCATAAGCTTCATATCCATCTCCTCCTGAACCTGAATACAACTTCATTTCCCGCACCCATCACATAGTAAAGCAATACTAACACAAGTGTGAATTCAGCAGAAAATACAGTCAACGGCAAGTATGGATTTATTTCTGCCATCCTGAGCAATGCATTTTCCGGAAATATGAGTGGATAACTAAAGACATCTATTCTCTCATAGTATATTCTCGTTTCCGAAGGAACTCTAACAACCGCACTTACTTCTTTCTTCTCTTTTCCATACAGAGTAAAGGTAGTTTCACTTAAACTTATTCTGCTACCCGCAGGTTTTAACATGTAAACCACAGGTAAAATTCCATTGTTTGTTAGTGTAACGTTCCTTTTAAATTTGGAGTTTGGCAGATACCATCCATCTCTCTGCCCTCCAGCAAGAGTTGACGCATAGCTAAAC
This sequence comes from Archaeoglobus sp., assembly GCA_003978865.1. Taxonomy (GTDB): domain Archaea; phylum Halobacteriota; class Archaeoglobi; order Archaeoglobales; family Archaeoglobaceae; genus WAPX01. The sequence goes on from QNXS01000022.1 coordinate 4,056, forward strand.
CCTATCTGACCCCAAAAACTCACTATCGCTATCAGTAAAACAGCAAGAGTTATTGCAGATACAGCTGTGTAAAGAGTTTTGTACCTCACAACAACTCTCTTTTTACTTCTCTTGTTTCTTTTCCCATCCTTTGCTGTCAGAAGAACAGAACCAGCTGCAAGCAGCACTAAAGCCAAGTATAAGTTCGAAGAAACGTTTAGAATTTTTGACGTTTTTTCTATGTAAAGTCCGATTACCGGAATCTTTATCGGGTTGCCGTTTAACGTTATAACTTCTCCTGCAATATCCGACGCATTTACAGGCTTGGAAAATCCATTCTGCTGGTCGGTAGCTACGTTGTTATCTCCTTTTGTTATGTAACCTCCATCTACATCCGCATAAACTCTGTGTACAGTCCAGTGCCCGTTCATTTTGAATACAATTATCTTACCAACTCCTCCCTTTGAAAGTGGATTTATGAAAAAGAGATCTCCAACCTTAAGTGTTGGATACATACTGTTGGACGTTACATACGACACGAGTATCGGTCTATCGAGTACAAAACCTGCAACTGAGCTCAGAGTGAAAATAAAAAGTATAAATATTAAAATTTTAGAGAACATCACTGTTCACCAATAAAAAAATAAAAAATTAGTTACGAGTTCAGGCAGTAGCCTGAATGTACATGTTCACCTGATGGCTACCAAGTGCTTCGCATGTGTTGTTGAATATAAATCCAACTTTAACAGGCGTTCCGTGCTGAACCGTAAACTGTATCTGAGTTGCCGGATTGGCTATACTTGCAGTACCGTTGTTATAGTAGTCTCCTGCAAAGACTTCAACACCACTGTTTATTGGCACGGAAATCGTTACATGAATCGGGAAGTTTGTTTTGTTGTTTTCCCATAGTTCGTTGCTGACTTCAAACATTTCCTCAAATACGTACGTTGTGTTGTGACTCATACCGATTCCCTCACCTGCAATATAATTCGGGTTGTTGGGGCTGATCTCGATTGTCAGCTTTCCATCGTTTAAATAGCTGTAGTTTTGAAGGGGTTTCAAGTTGATGAGTTCATTATCGTCAGCAGTAATGTTCACAACCATTTTCCTGTCTGCATGGTAGTATCTGAAATTTGCGCCAGCACCAACTGCAAGCATCAATCCAACAATAAGAAGCAATAAACCGATTACCTTTTTCATTCACAACACCACCTTACGTACAGAAACTCAGCTCGGCAGGCTCAGTTCCAAGCCTGTATGCCTTAACTGTCATCTTCGCGTTCCACACATCACCCGGATGATCTCCATCAGCGCTTAGGTCAACACCTATGCTCTTAGACTGTCCGGGATGAAGAACAAAGCAAACGTCAGTTCTTGCGCTATCACTTGCTGTTGCAAGAGCGTGGGATGCTACAGAGTAAACACCACCCTGTGGACTGTAAAACTCTATGCTGGAACAGTTTGAGGTAATTCTAACAACTATAGTTGTGTTCTCCCACAAGTCATTACTCACATTGAATACTTCATCAAAGTTATACTCACTCGAAGGACTTATTCCATCACCATAGCCCGGATAGTTCGGGTTATTTGGAGAAAAATCAAGAACTAACTCTCCGTTGTTGGCTATGTAAGCGTATGGTTGCACTGGTTTCAGATTTATAAGTTCAGCATCGTCCGTTGTTATTTTCCAGTGCACACTCCTATGCGCGCTGTAGTCTCTAAAAGTAGCCCCCGCCCCTACTATGAGACAGAGTGCCACCAAAACGCCCAAAACTCCTAAGGACATTCTCAATTTCGACACCTCACCTACAATAATTTGTATATTCTGAGAATATTTATACCTACACGAAAATATATTAAGAAAATAAAACAAGAAAGTTTAATCAGTATATTTAATCAGTAGTTGAAATCAGCATAGGTTACAGACTCTTAAAACATCTAAAACTAAAAAACAAAAAATAAATCTGGAAAACGTTTAAAATTTGTTAATGGAAAACTGGTTCTCAGCAAAAATAAAGCCTATGCTTGCAATGAAGAGTACACCGTTTGATAGCGAGGAATGGATGTATGAAGTGAAATGGGACGGAACAAGATGCATAGCTTTCACAGATGTTAAAAAAGAAAGGGTAAGGTTGCAGAACAGAAGATTGATGGAAATAACGTACAGATATCCTGAACTTGTTGAAGATTTACTTTTATTCTCAAACTCAAATGCCATATTTGATGGGGAGATTGTAGTATTTAAGGATGGAAAACCATCTTTTCAGCTTTTACAGCAAAGAGAGCACGTTGATAGCAGGTTTAAAATTGAAATTCTATCAAAGAAAATTCCGGCAGTTTACATTGTATTTGATATTCTATATTGCTCGAAATGGTTGATTAATGAACCGCTGGAGAGGAGGAGAAAGATACTAAAAGATGTTACAATTGGAACTAAGAACTGTACTCTTTCCGAGATATTCAGAGGTGGAGATGGCATCGGATTGTTACTCTATGAAAAGACAGTTGATATGGGGCTTGAGGGAGTTATGGCAAAGAAACTTGGAAGTGAGTACCTTCTCGGTAAAAGGAGCAGTCTCTGGCTGAAGTTCAAAAAGAAAAACACTGCAGATTGTATAATTGTTGGATGGCTCGAGGGTGAGGGAGAAAGAGAGGGAAAATTCGGGTCTCTTATTCTATCTTTTTACGACAAAGGAGAATTCGTGCATGCTGGGCAAGTTGGTACAGGTTTTACAAGAGATTTCATAGACTGGTTCTACAACAAACTCAGGAAAATAGAAGTTGATAGACCCGTTAAAATCAAAAAACTACCTAAATTCAGCAGAAACGTTCACTGGGTAAATCCAGTATACGTGTGTGAAGTTGAATTTCTTGAGAAAACAAAAGATGGAAAACTAAGAGCGCCAGTTTTTATTAGATTGAGAGATGACAAAGGTATCGATGAGTGTACACAGATTTAGCATTTCACAATTACTTAAAAAATATACTTAAAAATATTTAAAAAATAAAAATCTAAAAATCATGGAACAATCTCTCCAATTCCAAGACTTTTGTTCGTAAGCTTCATACTTTCATCTCTATCTTTAAGCTCGAACATGGCTCTTATAGCGTCAATGTTTTCAGGAATAACTATCGCTTCCTGATGAATTGCCTGAGTTAAGTATATTTCTCCATCAACTACGGATATACTATCTTTCCAAATACAATTTTCAAATATATCATATCTTGTTCTGATTTCTCTCGACCATTCTATAATTTTGGTAGTTGACGTAAATCCCTCATTCTCACTAAATAAAAGTATTCTCGGTTCTTTTTCAAAAGCATCTACAATTTCATCGACTTTTGGTTCTTTTTCCGGAACAATGTTCAGGGAATGAACGTGCATCAACGTTGTTGGTACTTTAAATGCAACAGTTGTTATATCAACATCAAGAACGGTCTGTACGTCCGGACCATGGTGAGATGGCAAGCTAACTGGATTTGGCATTATTCCGTTTACAAGTCCCTTTTTATCCTCTTTTGGATCAACAACTCTCCTGATCATAGTAGCCCTTACTTTTTTTATTCCAAAGTTCTCTTTTATTATATACAGCGTTCTTGTCAATCCGGTGGTATTACAACTTACAACTCTAACGTAGTTCTTTCCAACTGCCCTGTCATAACAGGCTAAAGCATTGAAAGACACTTCAGCAACTTCAGCTTTTTCACCACCCTGAAATATTGCCTTAACTCCAGCTTTCTCGTATTTTTGTTTATTTTCAGCTCCAATCTTTCCGGGACTGCAATCAATAACTATGTCCGCTTTTTCAAGTAAATCGTCTATCGTTCCCTCAACACTTAGTCCAGCCCTCTCAAAAACTTCCACTCTATCGGGTATTGCAGCATACAGTTTGTATCCTTTTTTAACTGCAATTCTGGCTTCAAAGTCGGGTTTTGTCTTGGTAACACCTATAAGCTTCATATCTCCCTGCAAGCTAACGGCATCGGCAACTCTCTTTCCTATGGTTCCATAACCGTTTACAGCAACTTTTACTTTTTCATTCACCACCTTCCACCACCACCCTGTGAGAGCTCATGTCCATAAGGACAATTCTACCATTAATCTCCTTAAAATCGCCAAAAATGCTGTAAAGCTTTAGTTTGTTTCCTTCTACCTCAATTCTTATGACATCCTCCATTACTATCTTTTCACCATTTCCCGTTTTTAAAAACACCTTTGATTCGCACACGATTAAATCTTTAGTTTCTGCATTAAAAAATGTTTGGATTTGACTACCTAAGTCTAAACGGTGCTGGAGTGAAGCAAAGTAAAGCTATACCAAAAGCCACGATTCCGAGAGCGTACCTTTTTTTATCTATTCTTGTCTCATCATCAATCGGACTGGGATGAGGCACAAATGAAAAGAAGAGCAAGATCAAAGACCATACAATCCATATAGTCCCTCCCCCGTAGTACATGTCAGACAGGTAACCCACACCAAGTACAGCTATTGGCATGAGTTTCGAAACTTGATCACTTGCCCTTCCAATCATTGCCCTCAGAACGTGCCCTCCATCAAGCTGTCCAACCGGAATCATGTTCAAGCATGTAAGGAGCATTCCAGCCCAGCCAGCAAATGCTACAGGACTCATGAACTTACCGCTAAAATGTGCTATAATTTCTATAATCTTGTACAGAGGGGGTTCTCCTATCTCTATGTAGTGTGTATGAGCAACAACGTTTGGAGCCGGCATTTTAAGTCCAATGTACGTTACAATTATCGATGCAATAACCCCAACCATAGGTCCGGAAACTCCCAAATCGAACAGAGCTTTTCTGTTTGGGCAGTTGCTCTTCTGGGTTATCACAGCTCCAAAAGTCCCAAGAATTGTTGGAGCTGGTATGAAGTAAGGTAAAGACGTTTTTACACCCCACCTCCTTGCTGCAAAGTAATGCCCCATTTCGTGGCTACCAAGAACAAACAGAATTGCAGTGGAAAACACAATTCCGCCAGCAAGTCTGTTCTGGTTTGGAGGGTAAAAACTCATACCAACGTAGGTCGTTGTCACAAATGTCAAAATTAAAAGTAATATATTTAACCATACTCTACTTTTTTCCTTCTCTTTTCTCCTGATTTCAATGTACTGTTCTCCAAGCTTCTCTTTCAGCGTAATTTCCCATCCGCTCTCTCCAAGTTTCTCAGACAGAACGCCCAGAAGATTTATATCTGGATTTAAAACATAAAGTCTAATTCCCTCACCATCTTCAGTTTTCTCCACAAAGTAAACCTTAAAGTTGTTTTGCACAGCACTAACTACCGAATCAATGTCCATGTTAACTCACTCCAACCTCATTACCGCAAATTCTCCCTTATCAACTATACAAACTTTGTATATTCCCGGTTCGACCAAGGTAAAGATGTCCGGTTCAGGGGTATCGAAAAGGGGAATATTGGATATAACTGCTCCAGCAACAATTATGCTTTCGGTTTTTCTGTTGATTATTGCTTTTGGTGCCTTTCCAAGTTTTGCAAGCTGTAACATCACGTAAGTTCCAACTGTAGAACCCCTACCATACGGAAAGGCAAAAATTTTTTTGGCAATTCTTTCCCCGACAACGTCACTGTCTTCTGCAACAATCTCACTCGTTTTGACGTCAACGTCCCCCAAGAATGAAACCTGTTTTTTTGAAAGCAACATCTGCCCCCTTATCTCACTGCCAGAATCCCAGAATATCTTTCTCAGCCTAAACTCATGCATTTAAGTTCACCAGATTACGCAAACTTAAGTTTGGCGACTCTTTCTCCGTTGTAAACTGAAACAATTCCCGGCATTGGATTTAAGTTCATTTTTCTCTGAAATTCTGTTTGAGACTGCCACGTACTTGAATTAACAACAAAAACACCCCTGTAAAAGGTGGTACCAAAAGTGTGAACGTGTCCAGAATGTAGAACATCTGGTACTTCGTCTATCACCAAATAGTCCTCTTTTTCTGGAGCTATCGGAGACCTTTTGCCATAAGCCGGAGAAAGATGTCTCCTCCTCAAAAGTTCCACCATAACTCCGTGAGGTTTTTCATAGCTTAGTCTTGGAATCCTCGTTATAAGGTCGTCTATGCTCCTTCCATGGTATATCTGAACTCTAACTCCGTCCAGCGTAATCAGAGCTGGATTTCCCACATGTATAACGTTCTTTGGAAATAAAGACGCAAACTCCTCCGGCAACTTTGGCTGTGGTTCAGCCTGTCTCACAGCATCATGGTTTCCGGGAGATATAATTACTTTCACCCTTTCCGGTAATTTTTCTATTTGCTCTGCTGCAAATTCGTACTGCGTATAGATGTCTTTAATTGACAGTTCCTTTTCCTGTCCCGGATATATCCCCACACCGTCAACAACATCCCCCGCAAGAATGATATACTTTATACTTTCTGCAAGCTTATGCGCTCTATCATCCCCGGTCTCACAGTTCATGAAGTTTACAAATCTTTGCCAAGCCTCCTGCATAAAAGTAGCGCTTCCAAAATGAGTATCTGAGATAAAGGCTATGCAAAACCCCCAATTTCTTTTGCCGTTTCCGTTTATCGGTATATCCGGAAAAATTATTCTATCTGCAATTATAAATCTCCCGTTCCACATTCCGCTTACAGCTATTACTTCATCACCAAGAAGTTCCATTGCTTCATCTTTCAGCTTACCGGTGGCTATGACGTTTACAACACCTGTTTTATCCTCAAGTTCAATTATGGCATTCCCGTTGCTTGTTTCTCTAACGTCATCTACAATCCCCACTACCTCCACATTCTGAGATCTAATCCTTCTTAAATCCGAAATTCTCACCGGGTTTGTTCTCGTTCTAAGAATTGAATATATCTTGTCGTACCGGGAGTTAAAGTACGCTACAAAGTCTTCTATCTTCCCCTGACAGCATGACTTTCCGCTAACATCTTTTATTACTTGAACTGATTGAGTGACATTATTAGAAACTTTGTTTTGAACAGTCTTGCTATCGCTTAGACTTTTTAAATTGTTCAAAATTCTTTTTACGTCATCTTCCGTAATTATGAATGATCCAGAACAACATTTGCATATATGTTTCACTATTCCATCGATCTCATTAGGTATAAATGGTTTAAGAGCTTCTATTGCCTTAGGCTGGATGTTAAACCCTTCCAGTGCAAACTTCTTAATTATTAACTTGCTGTCGACATCTTTAATTACCATACAATATTCCTCCACTGCATGAGCGATGCTTCAGGAATAATCAGAGATATAATCTCCGCGCTAATTATTGTTGCGGTTATACTTGGTATTGGTTACGCTTTAACAGGTGCATGGCCATTCATGGTCGCAGTAGAATCCGGTAGTATGACCCCCCATCTAAACATAGGTGACGTTGTTGTAATCGTAAGTCCTTCAAAAAAGAGTATCGTCACGTGGGTTGAGGGAAAGAAAATAAACTACAAGTCTTTTGGCGATTATGGTGATGTAATAGTTTACTATCGAAAAGGTAACAGAGATCTAACACCAATAATCCATAGAGTAATAACATGGGTTAATAAAGGTCAGCCAATTGTTGGGATTAACAGAACGACCGGTAAACTTGGAGAGCTAAGAATATACCACAACATGCTCGTAATTACAAACAAACCAATTGGAAAAGTGATTATTGCCCGCAGTTCTGGGTATATAACCCAAGGTGACCACAATCCTATCCCTGACGAACCTGAACTAACGCCCCCAGTAAAACCAAACTGGATTCTCGGTGTTGCTGTTTATAGAATTCCTTATGCTGGATACCCCAGATTGATTATTCAAAAGTTGATTTAACCATGTGAAACAGGATTGGCTGTTAACCTATCAATCACAGCACAGACTATGATCGGTAGAATTAATGTGGCATCTCCTTCAACTGTAACTTTTTTTGCCCTCTCTTTTATCTTTCCCCACGAAACTGCTTCTCTCGGTCTTGCACCTGAAAGGCTGCCATCCCATTCCACAGCAGTAGTTATGTAAACGGCGTAATCAAGTCCATCTTTGAACTGATTCCACCATATTGTATGATGTTTGCTAATTCCCCCTCCAACTATAAGAGCTCCAGTTTTTTCAGAAGAGTAAACTATATCACTAAGTTCACACTCATCCTTTAACACGTCAACTATGAAGTCCTTGTGCTGCTGGTAAAAAATCCACAGTTGACTGCCAAAAGCACCATCTGTAATTCCGGGTACGAAAACAGGAATTCTGTTTTTCCAGCACCAGTAGATTATGGAAGTGTCGGCATTTTTTTCCCCCTCAAGCCTCTTTCCAACTTCCCATATAAGCTCTCTCGTTGAAAGCCTCTTTCTTTTACTATTTCTATATATATCCTCTATCATTGGTAATATCTTCTCCTCTAATATTATTCCGTAGCATTCGTTTGGCGTTACGACGTTTCCTATTCTGTTAACTCCCATTCTGTGTAGCTCTGCATCGTCAAGCATGAACGAGCCATGATAGTATTTCTTCCATATCCTCGCTAAATCATGATCAAGAGTTCCACATGTCGTAATTACCACATCCACAAGCTTTCTTTTGACAAGCTCTTTTACAATGCCTCTGGTGCCAGTAGAGATTATTGCTGCTGGAAACGATAAAAATACAGTTGTCTTTTCATCCTTTACCATATCTTCAACTATATCCACAGCATCAGCCAATTTCTTAGCTGTAAACCCTCCCGCCGATGAAAACTGCTTTACGAGCTCTGAAATGCTCATTGATCTTTCAGGTTTTATGTCTTTTACCGGTTTAGCGATCTCGATGTCAAATCCATCCATAATCAACCTGCTTTAGAGCTGTTATAAGTTTTATTCTGTGCGTTTTCACTGCTGTATAGTGAACTTGTATATAACTTACAATTCAATCATATCATGAAGTCATAACTAAGTAGTATGTAACCAGATACAACTATCAGAAGTTTAAATACATAGAAGTTTAAATACACTAAAAAGTAACAAGTTAATTTATTTTATAAGATTAAATAAAATTAAAATTTTTAAGTTAAATTTCTGGAGGCTTGGTTCCTATGACAACCTTCTTTCCAACTTCATCTTCAATGTCCTTTGCAAGTTTTTCAAGATCTATCTTACAGTTGCCCGTTTTAACAGCTTTAACTATGCAGGAAGCTATGAAAACAACATCGTACTCGACATCAATCTGTTTTAGTACAAGGTTGAGGTTATTCATTTTTGGAACAACTAATCCCGGACAACCACCACAACTGGTCCATGCAACTATCTGCACATCATTGAATTCTCCGAACTTTCCAGCCTTCAGAGATAGAGCCTTGAAGCATCTTGCACATCCCATACATATTCTGTCCCTTATTTTCTCACAGCAAACAACAACAGCCCTGACCATAACACCCAATCCCCGCTATATTATTTAATCTTTTTCCCGGTTTAAAAATTAAACTATAAACTCTAAACCACAGCAAAGTATATATAATCTACCGAAAATATTGATGCATGGTTTCCCTAATTGTCGTAGCCATAGCTGCCTTCACAACAGCATTCGTGTTCGGACTTGGCGGTCTTGGTTCAGCGGTAGCTTTAATTCCAATACTGGTCTTTGTTGGAGTACCATTTCCTATAGCTCGATCCACCGGTCTTTTCACAAACTTTATTTCAACAACTTCAATAACTGTACACAATCTCAGGTACGGAAAAGTGAACTACAGGCTGGCTCTGCCTGTGGTTGCAACTTCGATTCTATTTGCTCCGGTCGGTGCATACGTATCATTTGCGATCCCTGAGAGGGTTGTAGGTTTAGCTTTTACAGCATTCCTGTTCTTTGCCGGAACAATGGTTTTTGTTCCAAAAAAGAGAGAGTTTTACAGAAGTGACAGTCCGATACTTGTTCCAGCACTTGTTGGTGCTTTAGCTGGTTTTATCTCCGGATTGCTTGGAATAGGTGGGGGAGGATTGATATCTCCAATGTTAATAATATATGGATTTGACCCCAAGGTAATAACAACTGTAACAGCACTCAGCGTTCCATTCAGTTCCTTTACGAGTTTTCTTGCCTACTGGAAACTTGGTGGTGTTAGCTGGATTCTTCTGCTTTCGGCAGCAATACCTGCTGTATTTGCGGGATACATAGCTGGATACGTTACTCACCATTACATGAAACCCCAGCACGTCAAGAAACTGCTCGGAATTATATTCTACATACTTGCCATAAAGTTTGCTATGAAATTTATATAATGTTATATAATGTTTTATTTTACGCACTGCCAGCACTGTCAGTTTCCAGAAAAAATCGAACAAAAACGTTATACAACTTTTCAATTTACGCTGCCCAATGAACGCAGATGACAGAATGGTTGTTACACCTTGGGAAGTTGGAGGGACAATTGATTACGACAGATTGCTTAAAGAATTTGGAATACAACCCTTTAGCGAGCTAATTGATAAAGTTCCAGATCCAATGCATCTGATGAGGAGGGGAATTATATTCGGGCATAGGGACTACACAAGAATTGTCAGTGCAATAAAAGAAAAAAGAAACTGGGCTGTAATGTCGGGTTTCATGCCCTCCGGTTTGCCACATTTCGGACACAAAATGACAATGGATGAGATAATTTGGCATCAGAAAGCGGGTGGATTTGCACACGTAGCAGTTGCGGATATGGAAGCTCATGCTGTGAGGGGTATGAACTGGGAAAAAGTGAAGGAAGTCGGAAAACTCTATCTAAAAAGCATAGCCGCTCTTGGTTTAAAACCCGATGGAGCAATTCTGTACTTTCAGTCTTCTTCAAATTTTGTGAAAGATCTTGCTTTTGAATTATCATCCGAGGTTAACTGGAGTGAGCTGAAAGCAATATACGGATTCTCGTCTGAAACAACATTGGCAAAGATGTTTGTAACGTCCGTTCAAGCTGCCGATATACTGCATCCACAGCTCAAGGAGTTTGGCGGGCCAAAGCCAGTTATTGTACCGGTTGGAGCTGATCAAGACCCGCACCTGCGATTGACAAGGGATCTGGCTTCAAGAATAAGCACTTTTGCATTCGAAAAAATAGAAAATGGCGTTAGAATAAGAAGCAGAAAAGGAAGGGAGTACCTAAGAATGCTTGAAAAAGAGATTGACTGCGAATACAAAAGTTACACCGAACATCTGGATGTTTTTGGTGATTACAATAAAATAGTCGAATTTGTTAGAGGTTTTGAAGTTGAAATCGGTGGATTTGCGTTTATACCTCCGTCTTCCACGTACCATCGTTTTATAACAGGGCTTACGGGGGGAAAAATGTCAAGCAGCAAGCCTGAAAGCTACATTTCTCTGTTTGACAGTCCAGATTTAGCTGTAAAGAAAGTTAAGAGGGCGATAACTGGTGGGAGAGGGAGTGCTGAAGAGCAAAAAAGGCTTGGAGGAGAACCTGAAGCGTGCACGGTTTTTGAGTTGTTCTCCATACATCTAATTGAACGGGATGATGAGTTGGAGGAGATAAAGCGCAGATGCAAAAACGGAGAACAGTTGTGTGGACAGTGCAAAAAACTTGCTTCTCAACTTGTTGAAGAATTTCTGAAGGACTTTCAGGAGAAAGTTAAAAGTGTCAATCTCGAAGATTACGAGATTATTGGGATCTAATTTTTGCTATCTCTTTCAGCACATCAATCTTTCTTTTGGCGTTTACTATCTTTACATTTATACCCACACTCTTAAAATGACTTTTTGCACCTTCACCAACTTTACTCAAAACTATACAATCAACTCCAAAATTTTTGAGCATTTCTGCAATCAGATATCCCTTTCTTCTTTCAGCATTACTGTACTCGTTGACTACTTTTCTTTTTATTCCATTTCTCAAATCAACTATCTCGAAGTACTTAGCATTTAAATCTCCAGTAAATTCACCCTCTTCATTTACCGGAATTGCCACCCTGTTAATCTTTTTGCTGAACTTTACAACAGGAATTACATCTCTTACATCCGGAATTTCTTTCTTTAAGTCTTCAACTCTTTTTGTTATCTTCTCAACTTCCTCCAAACCAATACCCGGAGAAACCGTAAAGTGAACTTCTACAATCTTGTTTCTCCATGTACCTCTAACTCCAACAAAATTAACTGATTCTATACCTCTGATTGATTCAACATAGTTTACTATTCTAAGCGTTGTTTCAACATCAACTCTGTCCATCAGAACGTCTACTGCATTTTTCAGAATTTCACCACCTACCTGCATTATAAGAATCGAGATTGCTATTGCAACAACCGCATCAGCCCACCAGTAACCCAGATAAATAAGGATGAAGCCAAGAACAACCGCAAGACTTGCTACTACATCCGTCCTTGAATGTTTTCCTTCTGCAATAAGAGAGGTTGATTTTGTTCTCATTCCAACATCTATTTTATACCTTGCGAGACCTTCATTTACTATTGCCGAAAATAGTGCCGCTGCAAGTGCATAATATTCAAATTCTGGAAATCTACCGGATATAAGCTCATTTACAGCATCATAGATTATAAGAATTGCTGTGGCAATTATTACAGTACCGACTCCAAGTTCAGCCAGACTTTCAGCCTTGAAGTGTCCGTACGGATGATCCCTATCTGGTGGTTTTTCTGCTATCTTTATACCTATCCATACAAGAGCCGAACTCAGTATATCTATCATGGAATGTAAAGAATCCGCTATCAATGCCGTGCTGTTTGCAGCAATTCCTGCAACACCTTTAACAATCGTCAAAACTATATTTGCAAGAACGGATACCTTCCCTGCTTTTACAGCTTCATCCACTCCGGTGTTATCCATACTAAAATTTATTTGAATTATTATTTAAGTTTTGTCTGAGATTTGGTTATTAGATACTTTTTTTAAATACTTTTTATTTCATCGTACAGCTCTCTAAGAACGTCCGTGTAATCAACTTTCCCCATTTCCACAGCATCCATTTTTTCTTCAAGTTTCCTCGTTCTTTCCTCACTTACAAAATCCCTGTAATTCCTGACGAGGTATCCGTAAACATCAATTCCTTTTTTAGTTGGAATTAGTCTACCGTTCTTTTCCACTATGTAATTCCTCTGAAATAGTTTTTCAATTATTGTAGAGTACGTTGAAGGCCTGCCTATTCCCCTTTCTTTCATCATCTGAATTAACTCAGACTGCGTAAGCAGGGGTTTCAAGGGTACAAGTCTTACATCACCAATTACATCCATATCGCCCTCAGGTAAAGGCCTCTTTATTTTTACAGCTTTGTAAAGTTCGTATGCCCTTCCCGTAGCTCCTACTACCCTCTCCTCAAATATTTCTTTTTTATTTTCAAGGTTTAGTATAATTTTATATATAACTATCTCAACTATGTAGTTTTTACACTGACTTGCCATAAATCTTCTAAATATAAGATCATAGAGTGCATAGTGCCTCCAAGACATACCCTCAGCCGGAATTATGCCTTCCTGAACGAGCCTCCTGAGAGTATTTTTATCGACAGGTCTCGTCGGTCTTATACACTCATGGGCACCTTCAGCAAACCACTCTCTTGCCTGAAAGTCATCACCAAGCCACTCCCTTGCCACTCTCCATCCAGCCTCACTAACTCTCGTTGAGTCTGTTCTGTGGTAGGTTATAAGTCCTCTCTCAAAGAGTTCCTGAGCCAACTTCATCGCATCTGCTGCACTTATTCCGAGAATTGAATTTACATCTCTGAGCATGGTGTCAGTTGTGTAAGGGGGAAGAGGCACTCTTTCTTCCACTTTTTTATCAACAACGTGTATACTTGTTTTTACTTTAATTTTTTCTTTTTCTTTTAAATCTACATCTCCAAGTTCAATGCTCAGCTCAAGATCTTTCAGAACCAATACTCTCTTTTTCTTTTTATGTTCGTAGTACCTGTCTATTATCCATCCAAGCACGGGAGTTTGTGCTCTACCTGCTGACAGATTCTTAGAGCCAAAAACATTCCATAGTTTCTGACTAAGCTCAAATCCGATCCACCTATCCTCGATTCTCCTGACAATTTGAGCCTTCACAAGGTTAAGATTGACATCTCTCAAATTGTTCAGAGCATTGATGACTGCTTTTGGCGTTATTTCATGGAATTCAGCTCTTTTTATTTCCCCGCAATTCGAAAGTAGGCATTTTATGTCCCAAGCTATTTTCTCCCCCTCACTATCAGGATCGGTACCAATTATCACAAATCCCGCATCGTGAGCAAGTTTTCTGAGAGAAGAGATTCTGATCGAAGAATTGTCCACATTTTCGCTACCACACTTTGGACATTTCAAGGCATTGCCCGTAAACTGATAACCACATTCTCTGCATCTCTTTATTGGAGAATAAATCGGAATGAACTGTTTTGATTTTTTTATCTCGACACCATGAAAACCACCTTCAGTTGTTAGATCAGTCACGTGTCCGAGACTTGCCGAGACTGAAAGCACGTAAGGCGATGACGGAACTTCGTAAGCAACAATGCCCTTCATAACCTTGATACTCGGTTTCCCAAAGAAACGAGAAATTTGCTTTGCTTTGGTAGGACTTTCCACAATGAACAGGGCTGGTTTTATCAGGTCAGTAACAGCTCTCCTGAATCCTTTTCTGCTTTCTTCAATCTCCTTTCTAAGTTTATTAAAGTCAACCTCATTAATTTTTTTGAATTCTATGTTAAAGTGCTTGGATCTCTCAAGAAAAGCCTCCCTAATACATCTGTCACTTTCAAGAAGGAACGACGCTCCCTTAGTTATTCCACCTGAAAAAAGCCTCGAGGTTCTACCAGATCCCTGCACATACGTTCTTATATCTGGAAAAATTAGTTCTCCCTTCCTCAGGCATATATCTCTGTCAACTATCTCTTTTCCTACACTCATTGATCTTTTGATTTCTTCCTTAGCCTCCTCATCGCTTAACTCATCCGGTATTCTGAAGACCATTCTGAGGATTTTCAGCATCCTATCTGAAACAGCGTCAACATCGTCAACTTTGATTGTAAACACTGGTGCATTTATGAAAACAACAAATTTTATTCTTTCTGGCAGATCCAGTCCCCTCACAAGGGTTCCGTAGTAGTACGAGGTGCCAATTATGTATTCCAGTTCTCCGCTCTCAAATTCTTCGTAAATGTTTTCTGTTTTGCCAGCCAAACCTACCTTGTAGCTATCTTTGAGGCATTCATATATTTCCTCAGCTTCTTCCCTACTGCTCGTATACAGCAAACCTCCATCTCCCATTCTGTCGAGAATGTTGCAGAGAGTTTCTACGCTATCGTCTTCTACAACTATATCTTCGACGTTTCTTAGTGAGTGGTATGAAGAGCCAACATCAAAGTTCAGAAGTTCCATAAAAAGCCTTGCTTTTTTACCTTTTTTTGCAGTTGCAGTGGATACCATTAGAGAGCCCTCTGCTTTTCCCATCCACTTTCCAGCATACCTAAAACCCAAGAGTTGAAGTATTCTGTCAACGTTCTTTGAAGCTTTAAGAATTGAATCCACATCATCAACAAATATAAAGTTGTAGCAGCACTTCATTCGGGAGAAGTTTCTAACAAGAAACTGAGATGTTGTTATGAGTATGGAATCTTTTCCCTCCTTCAGTTCTTCAAAGAATTTCTCTCTTTCAGTCTTTTTCATTTTTCTGTAGTACATTACATGCAGTCCATCACCATCGCCACAATTTACTTTGAACTTCACTTTAGTCTTTTCACATATTTCGAGAAGTTTTCTGAAACTCTGTTCCGCAAGCAGAGATGTTGGAAAGAGAAGATAACATCTTTTCCCGGATGATGCAAGAAAAACTGACATTGCAATTCCAAAAGTCGTTTTTCCAATTCCTGTTGGTGCAACAGCGGCAAAACTTTCACCGCTGAGTATTCTTCTTGCCCACATTTTCTGCAGTGATGTTGGCTCACCCACCGCCTCTCTAAAGAACTCTAAAAACTCTTTAACATCGATGTCAGCAGAATAGTGACAGAGTGGAATATTTTTATTCTTGCAAAAGCCTGACTCGGCTTCTTCTGAATGCAGATCCCCACCACACTGAGGGCACAAGTCTCTATAAATATACAACATGCGGTGAGGATATGCCGTATGCATAAATGTTTTTTTAAAGATTGATCCAAGTTTTTTTTGTTATAAAAAATTTATTTTGAAATTATTTTATGAAATCAATATATAAGTGTGAAATCAGAGACTTGAGTATATCAAGCAGGGAAAACGGTTTTTGCTGCTGAGTACTTGTCTGATTTGTTTTTAAGTTGATTAATTTTGTTGCACCTTTCATGTACTTGTATACGAGCTGTCCATGACATGCAGCACATATCTTCATTAGAATCCTGCCGTGAATTTCGTGTATTCCACCCTTGTGACAGTAGCGACAGTTTGTTGTTGGCGGGAGTTTTATCATGCTTTTTCCATGACATTTATAGCATGGCACATTGGCGTGTGGAATGTGAACTGTTATTGGTGTAACATTCGAGTAGTTTGGTCCTAAGTGACATTTTATACATGGCCCTATTCCATGCATTTTATCAACAGCCGACATATTAATGTGATTTCCACGCCATATCCACTGAATGTTGTGGCATGCACAGTTTCCAAGTTTCCTGTTGTACTCGGATGGTGTTAACAAAAGGTTGTGGCACGGAAAGCAAAGCCTGCCGTAGCCTGCCGGATGTTGTTCGGCTGTCATTACTGCAAGAGATGGTGAGATCGCAAGTATGAGCAAAGCTATGAATGTAAGCACACCTGCTTTTGGCATCAATCAAAAAACGTTACTCTTGTATAAATTCTTTTCAGTTTTTAGGCTACTTGCTTACTGAACAAAAAATCAAGCAAAAATCAGACATCGAATATTTTAACAGCGTTTGTACCGATTCTAACACTCTCGTCCAGTCTGATTTCCTCAGTTATTACAGCCTTACCCTCGATTCCCAGTTTCTTTAAAAAACTAACTATGTTTCTATCACTTCTATCTTTCATTGTAAATGGAATAACCCCATAGGAGAAATTAAGATTTCTGCGAACTCTCTCATCTGGTGTAAACGCAAAAATCCATTGAGATGGTTTAAATCTTGAAATACTCCTTGCTGTTCTACCACTCCTCGTTCTTGCTATTATAAAATCTATATCCATACACTTCATTATCTGTACTATTGCAAGAGCTATTGCGTCAACAACGTTTTTATTACCACACGTTTCCTTCATTATCGAAAGAATTCTATTCTCTGTGAGTTCCTCTCTATATCTTTCTGTGAACTTAGCTATTGCTGCCATTGTTTCCACAGTTTCCACAGGATACTTTCCCACAGCAGTTTCTTCCGAAAGCATCAGAGCGTCGCTTCCATCAAGTATTGCATTTGCAACATCGGTTACTTCAGCCCTTGTCGGTCTCACATCATTGATCATTGATTCAAGCATCTGAGTCGCTGTAATTACTGGCTTGGAAGCAAGATTTGCTTTCATTATTAACTTCTTCTGTATTACTGCAAGTTCCTCAATTGGCATTTCAACCCCCAGATCACCCCTTGCCACCATTACACCATCCGCAGCATCCATTATTCCATCTATATTTCTGACCGCTGACTCCCTCTCTATTTTTGCTATAAGAAAGGCATCTGTAAATTTTCTAACTTTTTCAATATCTTCTCTTTTTCCGACAAAAGAAACACCAATCGCATCCACTTTACTGCCAAATGCCTTTAACAGTTCAATATCCTCTTTGGTAGGAACATCAACCTTTACACTCCCGGGAACGTTTATACCTCTCCTTGAAGTAACAGTTCCACCACATAAAACCACACAGGTAACTTCACTCTCCCCAACATCCTCAACCCTCAGCTTTACAGTTCCATCACACAGATAAACAAGACTGCCCCTGCTTACAATTTTTGGAAATTCCTCGTATTCCACAGGCAGTCTTATTTCAGATCCTTCTCTTTCTATTTTTCTGTAATTTTTTTCTCCATCAACATATAAAATTATTCTTTCTCCTCTTTTTATGTTAAGAGGTTCTTTCAGTATACCAAGTCTAATTTTTGGACCCGGTAAGTCTGCAAGCAGGCTTACAGCACTATCCATTTTGGCAGAAACTTCTCTAACCAAATCGATGAGTTTTTCCTTTTCTTCAAAATCTCCATGAGCTAAATTTATTCTTATTACACTTGCATACCTTACTATGTTTTTTAGGATCGTTTTTCTGGATGAAGACGGGCCAATAGTTGCAACAATCTTCGTTTTAGGTTTTTCTAATTCTACATCGCCATCGTTTAAAGCTATCATAAAAAAGATTCTGGACTGAGAGCTATATGTTTTTTCTTCAAGCCTCAACAAACTTTATTACTTTTCACAGAAATTTACCGTTATGGTTAGAGAAGATGCTTTTGTTGGTGCACTCATGGGTTTTGCATTGGGTGATGCATTTGGGGCACCTTTCGAGGGATTTAGCCGTGAGGAGGTGGAAAGAAGATTGAAGCACTTCGAAAGCAAGGGAAAGATGTCATCGGAATTTACAGATGATACCTTGCAAATGCTCATACTTGCAGAATCACTTGCAAACACAATCTACTTTAACCCAAGCGACTTTGCTGAGAGACTTAGAATGTACTATGAAACTGGAAAATTAAAAAAGACCGGTCCCACAAGTTCTCAGGCTTTAGAGAGATTAAAGCTCGGTTATTCATGGAAAGAATCTGGAATAGATTCCGGAACGTGCGGTTCTGCAATGAGGGTTGCTCCAGTCGGACTGCTTTATTCTTTTGACCTCAATCTCGTTGAGGAGTATTCGGCTCTCCAGAGTATTGTCACACATACAGGAAAGGAGGCAATAGCTGGATGTGTTGCTGTAGCTCTGACTTATGCCCTGATTCTTAAAGGTTTGGGGATTAGTGAGATTAGAAAAGAACTCGTGAGAAGACTCAAAGCCTTTGATGCCTACACAACCCTACTCGTGGACAGGGCATTTCTTGGTGAATTTGAATATAGAGGGACTATTTTGGCATCAGATGTTGTTCCCGCCGCAATTCAGTGCTTTGTTTACTCTGAAAGCTTTGAAGATTGTTTGAGGAAGTCAGTCTCTCTTGGAGGCGATACTGACAGCATAGCTGCAATAGCTGGGGGTATGAAGTCCTTGCAGAGCTGTATTTCTGAAGAATGTGATCTGAAAATTAGCCTGAAAATTGATGTGGATTGCCTAGATAGGGTTAAAGAGGTGGCAAAAAAACTCTGGAAAGTTTATGAGTTCATATCATAAGTTTATAAGTTTAATAGTTCTTTAACCTTGATTTCCCCGGAGGAAGAAACTTCGCAACTTCATCCGGTGTTGCAATTCCCCTGACAATATGGTCATTTCCTGATAGCTCTACAAGTTTTTTTGCTACAATAATTGCCACTTCGCTTTGAGGTAAGTCTCCAATTTCTACCTCCACAAGGTAGTCGCAGTACTTTTTCACAGCTCTGAACGGCCCTCCAAGCAACCTAAATCTTGAAAGTTCAACTCCCACAGCACAGCCAAGCTCAACACTCAGATAGTTTCTCTTACCTTCTATATAAAAACTACCCTTTGCAAGATATTCTCCGTGCTTTGCAGAAATTTTAACCTGCTCAGGTTTCACGTAGTATACCTCTCCGCTGTACTTTCCCTCCTTCCACAGAGAGGAGTAGGTTGCCGCAAACTGTGCAGCCTCCTCAATACTTGTTTCCGGAGCATCCTGCCCTCTTTTCAAAACAACTACTGGAGCTCCGGGAGTTTGAGTGTGAAAGAATAGATCCCTGCTTTCCATGTACTTTGAAACAATCAATTCATTCATCTTTGCGTTTCTTCCTCCTATAACAATGAAGCCATCCGATGTGATAGTCCACCTGAACTGTTCATACCATTCCCTCTTTCTTGCAACTCTGACACTGCTTACGAATCTCTTTGTCTCCATTTTCTTAGCGTTTATTATATCCTCCTTAGTCTTTTCTATGGCTTTCTTTAATCCCTCAATCTTTGATTTGATTTTCTTTGCTTTTTCATAGTAAACATCTGCTATCTGCGGCAGAGTTTTGTTAAGGGGTAACTCTATCTCAATTCCATCAAGGAAGATAACTACAGTGTTTTTCTCGGGATGAACGGATCTGACAACTTCTGAAAGTTTGGATTTTTTCACAATTTCTTCTATTTCCTGCCAGCTCTTGCTCTCCCTCGCTTTAATAAAAGCTGTGTGTATTGCCTCAACCTTACTCCAGTTCTCATAGATGTAATCTCCCGTCCTCTTTAACTTTCTCGCCGTTTCTTCAAACTCCTTCAGCTTCTCAAGCTGAGTTTCAAGCCTAAGTCTAAGTTTATCGACTTCTGGATTTTTTTCTTTATATTCGCTTTCCCTTGCAATCAACCAAGCATAGTACTCATCCAAAGCCTCATTAAACGTTTTGAAGTATTTTTTTTCAGATTCATTGTAGTATAACAGTTCTACAGGCAACACGTCCACGTATTTTCCACTTTCAACGACTATGTGTGGCTTGATATTTCCGTTAAGTATATCATTGAAAAGCTCTTTTATTGTTTTTGCCATTCTGTCAATCTCATATTCAGATACCTCGCATGCTTTTTTCCTCTTATCAACTCCAGATCTCAGACAAACTTCTTCCGCATACAGTCCACCAAGACCATTTCGTGCAAGAATTTTTACAATCTCCCTATCTCTTTCCCTCTCAAAAATTTCTTTAAGCTTCTTCAAATTGAGATCAAATGGAGTTATTCTCGGTTCTGGAAATTTGTATGTATCTCCTGCTTTAAAAATTTTTGACTTCAAAGGCATTATTATATTAAAATTTTCATCACACAATATAACATTTCCTTTTGAAAATAGCTCAACAACAACTCTGTAAGTTCGTTCCTCCTCCCTCCAGCCTCTAAATGTCAGAACGGCTACCCTATCAAATTCATGTTGCTCAATATTTTCGAGTCTAAATCCAGTAAGATGCTTTCTCAGAAGCATCGCAAAGCTTGATGGCAGGCGAGACGCCTCTCTCGGAAACTTTGTTAAGTGTATTCTCCTTCCAGCCTCTACAACAAGGTCTTTTCTGCCCTCCGCCCTAAGCTTGAACCTTATCTCGTCAGGAATGTGATGATATATCTTTTCAACTCTTGCACCAATCAAGTTCTGGAGCTCCGATATACATACTCTAAGGTCTGCTGAACTCATCGAGTTCTTCATCAAAGTGGATAGTTTCGCAGGCATAGTTATTTCTATCGCCGAAGTTAGCTGAAATTAAAAGTTAAATAAAATGATAAAATTTATTGAATTAAAGTTAATTAAAATCTGGAATAGAATCAGCTTCATTGCACTTTTCAGCTTCCGCAGTAAAAATCTTAGGATTTTCAACATCACATAGCTTACATGCAAAGTAGCCTGAAGGTAGCACTACATCGACACCCTCGGCAAATTCAGATACGCAAACTTCGAAGCATACGGAGTTTCTCCTTGTCAGTTTTATATTGCCCCTATCTCTTATACCCAGTTTCTCTGCAAATTCTCTGCTTATTAGTGCCTTAGCTGTTCTCCCTTCATTCAGAACATCATCGGCAACAACAACCTTAGCCTCGAACTTCATCAACTTCGTGAATTCGAACATAAATTACCACCTCAAATTGAAAGAAGTTCTTTCAAAATTTCCTTATCAGACGGTTTGGAGGATTCAATTCCTTTAAGTTCAACTTTAACGCCATCGAATCTAACCATTGTCCCAGATGAAAAGGAGGAGAGTTCACTTGCAATCGATACTTCCGGGTTCAGTGTGTTTGTAAGAGACTTTAGGCTGTTTACAGCTATAATTCGCTTTCCCGCAAGTTTGCTTGAGAGTTCGTAGGGCAATGTCCTAAGTGGATCTGCTCCAAATATCAGAACTGTTTCACACTCCATAAATGCTTTTATTAGCTCTCTAACATCAAGGCTTTTGTCATTTCCAAAATCGTAGCAACAGCTTCCAACCTCCTTTAACATCATTTCAACAAATCCTCTCATATTTGTTTTTGATGTAGCGGGAACAAAATAAAAGCCAGTTCTTTCCATCATATCAACAAAGCCGTCAACATCTTTCAATCCAGAACTCAACCCACTTCCACCGAAAACTGCATTGACTTCAGCCTTTTCAGCTTCCTTCAAAATTCTTGCCGCTTCAGGATGCTTTCCAGCTTTACCATCCAAGGCTTTTAAAAAAGAGTTTACAAGGTCATCATCTCTTTCAATTCTTATAAACAATCCACTTTTGCTTTTTTCAGCAATCTTCGCGGTCTCACTCTTTCTGACATCCACAACAGCAAGAAATCTGTCCTCTTCATAACCTCTCTGCCTTTTACCACATCTCGGATAGTACGTAAAACGGGAAAGGAGTCTCGGTATGCTGTTGTGAGGGTTAACCCCCCAAAAAACTGAAACGTACCCTTCATCTCTGAATTTTTCAAGAGAGATTTCCTTCATCCTATCAGAGATTTCTATGAGTTTTCCTCCACTTAGTAATGAATGATCAGCTATAACTGCATTGAATTCCTTGGCAAGTTTTAAGGCAAGCTTTTGAGCCTCGCATGTAGTGTTGTCAAGTCCGAAGATGAGAAGTTTTCTATCTATTAGTTCCCTTGTAGCATTTAACGCTATTTCAATGTCTGTTTTTTTTCCGTTCACCGCAGTTTCATTTCTCTCTCCTCTCAAAATTTTACAACCCTTTCTGCACGCATGGTAGATTGTGTCACCGTAAACGATGTCATCACACAAACATGAACAACCCGTACAAACGATCTTCATTGTAATCACGACTCCTCTATGAAGCTTATTGCATCAGTTGGACAGTTCTCTCTACATACAACGCAAAGAGTTTTGTTTTCTCCATACCTCCTGCATAGGCTCAGCTCGATAACTTTTACTACCCCGTTTTCTACTCTGAGTATTGGTTTTTCCATGCTAATGCCTTTACCCATTGCAGCACTGTAGCGGTCTTTTTCAACGTG
>QNXS01000071.1 GCA_003978865.1 Archaeoglobus sp.
TTCTTTGTATTTCTTTGAGAAAAACAAGCATGTTTTATCTCTAGTTGAAAATAAGTCATGAATCTGTTAGAATCTATCACATACTCAAAGTTCTAAAGCGACCAAAAAACAAAAGAAGAAAAGAAAGTTAATAAATAGATTAAACAAAGTATAAAGGCAATGTTTAGCTATGGCTTCTTATCTAAATATTAGGGAAAACAAATACTTATAACTAAATGAACTTGACGAGTCTGTTGTAAGACGAATTATTGATTTAAATTATTTTAGCAATAAGTGGAAGATTTGCCAAAGTCTGGAAAACAAAAGAGCTTTAGTTGATATCTTAATTTCATTTCATCGAATTAATTCCCTTTTCTTTGCAGTATATAGTGATTGTAGAAAAATTAATAACCCCTATAGCCGATAAATTCACACCATGAGATTTAAAATCTTAGCTGTGGTAATTATTTTATGTCTGGTCGTTTCAGGTTGTGTTGAGGAAAAAAGGATTTTACCTTCTGCTACTCCGACAGAAAACAAAGAACTTAAAGAAAAACAGGTGACACCAGCGACAACATCGACAATCGTGACTCCAGTTATAACTCCCCAACCAATTACTACAATAACTGCTACTCCAAGAACAATAACAACAGAAAAATCTGAAACGACTAAAGTGGTTAAAAACCAAATTCAGAATAATTATTTGCAATATGAATTAGAAACACCTTCAGATACAGAATACGAGTGGATCGATCTTAACGAAAGTTTAAGCATTGTAAATATCACCGGAACAACATATAAAACAGGTCTTTTAGGAAAAATGTATGTTCCAAAAGAGATTCTGCCTAATAGAGAATATCCCATCTACATACTTCTTTCAAGAAGCTCAGAAGCTTCAGAACTTGCGACAGTTGGTGTGACTTTATGTGTAAGTCCATCATTTTTTATTGATTTACCCAATAAGAAGATTGATCTATACATTCATTTGGGCGTTGGTGGAGTATTTTTGGGAAATTATTATTGGGATAAGTTAACGAAACACTGGTTTATAAGGAATATTTACTCAAAAAGTGGTTTTAATCTGACGTGTAAGATCGATGATAAACTTTACGCAATAAATTTGCCAGAACTAAATCCTAATGAATGGCAGGTTTACAAAATATATCTAACGGTAAAAACTCCAAAAGAGAATCCAGAGATGGCACTTGAGCAATCTCTTAAAAATGAATTATCTCCATCTGAAAGTTATAGTGGGGGGTTGTGGATACCGATCCAAGATAATATGGGTCTTTGGATCGAAAAAATTGACAACAACACGTATTTAGCTGAACTTTACATGAATAAATTAACGTTAAGAGTTTGTGCACCAGGTTTAGGATTTGTGTTTAGCATTCCACCAGAAATGTGGATTCATGCTGGCTTTGGTATAAATAAATGGGATAAGTATTTAAAGCATTATAAACTACTTTCAGCATCTGTGTCAGCAGAAAAACCACTAGAATCATCATGGAAAAGAATTGAAGTTTTTAAAGTCAGATTTGACAAGCTTAAATCTTATGTTTCAGAGATTGAAACTATTGAAAATGGAAATTTTAAAGGAGTTGCAACATCGAATGAAAAGGTTGTTCAGTGGATATATCCAACCCTTTACTGTGTTAAAGTAAACGGGATAATTACAATAAGCAATAACTATCAGAAATCTATTAACACAACTCTTTACTACACTGAAAAGAAAGATTTCAAGAAAGGAGACAAAATTGTGGGATTTGTAAAGCTGGTAACAATTAGAACTACAAAAGAACCAATAACTTATCTAGATGCTACTGGTAATGGTTATTGGATAGATAAGCAACCAAAAATGATACCAATCCTCAACATATCAGCACCGGAATCTGCTTATGTCGGAGAAGAAGTTGAAATATCGGTTTATTCAAACTGCTACATGATTGAAGGTCAACCTTCAGTATGCACGTACACGTATAATCCAATTCCAAATGTTACTATAAAGATAGTAAAAGATGGAACCATTATTGAAACTGGAAAAACGGATGAAAATGGAATATATAAAACAACATTTAGCGAAACTGGAGAATATACAATCACTGCTTCTAAGGACGGATACATTTCAACAACAACAAAAATAAATGTCTCAAAATGGAGTTGGAATATAAATATAACCTATCCTAAGGAGTTACCAATTGAACAGATAACAGTTCCACAAACTACAGTTTCTGAGGAACGGTCAATAGTACCGATTAGTTAAAAATTAATATTATTTTATATTTTAAAAATTTTTAATTCTTTAAATATATTTAGTTACTTTATATATTATTCTGATAAAATAGAATTTTGGAGTAAAATATCCGCAACATTCGTAGCAAGTTATTTTGAAGGTTTTCCGCTCTTACACCTTCTGAACCTTAGAATGAAAAGACTGCCCCGGGGTTTATTATCTTTAAGTTCTACTGAACCGCCGTATTTTTCCATTAAAGATTTTACGAGGTACAAACCTATACCTGTTCTACCAGAACTTCCAAACTTAAAACCCTTCTTAAATACTTCATCTTTTACCTCATCAGGTATTCCGGGACCATTATCTGCAATTCTTATTTCAATATAATCATCATAACATTTACTTTCAATTGAAATCATTTTATAATCCTCATCATTGTGAATTACTGCATTGTTTAGTAAATTTTCAAATACAGAATATATAAACTCATCAGCTACTACAAAACAATCATCAACATTTACTTTTATATATACATTATTATTTTTAATTGCATCTACAACTTTCGAAATTATATTTTTTATATTTATACAAGATAATCCTCTATCTTCGTAAAGAGCAGACTCAACTTCTTTTATATTATTTATAAGTTCAATACAATTATCAAGTATTTTCTCTATTTTATTTATATATTCAATATCTCCAGTTTCTTTATATACTTCAAGAAAAGTAGTTATTGCGGTTATATTGTTGTTTATATCATGTCTTAGAAGACTGTTTATCAGCTTCAACTGTTCGTTCATCTCCTTTACTTTTTCCTGAGTTTTCTTAAGATTTGTAATATCTCTTGCTATAACTATCTTGTACCTCTGATTTCCAAAAGTGGCTGACTTTACGTTTACTGAGACAATCTTATAGCTTTCAGCTACAAATCCTTCAAACAGTTCACTATCCCAGCTACCCAGTATTACATCTCTTATACTATCGCATCTGCCGTGTTTCTTACACTCTTCAACCCACTTTTCAGCTTCTTTGTTTAGATCCACAATCCTGTCAAATTCATCTACTATAAAGACGGCATCACTTGAATAGTCAAGCAACGTTCTGAACCTTTTCAATTCCTCTACAACTATTTTTTCAGTAATATCCCGGATTACACCTACTATACTTACTATTTTACCGCTTTTAATTACCGGAATCTTGTAACCTTCAAAGAATAGAGTTTTTCCACCATGATTTATGGATACTTTAAAATTACTGAAACTTCCTGTTTTTAGAACTTCTAAATCCGTCTTTCTACAAGCTTTAGCTAACTCAGGAGGTAAAATATCTTCATCTTTCTTACCAACAATCTTATTCTTCGGTAAGCCAACAAATCTTGCAAAAGCATCATTTACCAAAATGTAATTGAGATTTATATCTTTCATAAAAATAAAACTTCTCAAACAATTTACGAGGGTTTGAAGTTTCTCGTTAGTAATTTCCAATTCTGTTACATCTCTGAAAATAAGCACAAATTTATTGGTGTTGTATATTTTTGCAGAGTTAATTTCAAAATATACATTGTCAAGTACAATTCTTAACTTTCTTGGCTTTCCCCTCTTCAAATCTTCCACAGCTTTATTCAACATCTTTTGATCTTCTCCATTGAAGCATGGTAGTTTGTATATTCTTTTTCCAATTATCTCTGAAGGTGAAATTTTAGATATCTTTATAAAATAATTATTTATCTCCACAACTTTTCCTGTTTCATCTATAACCACAACCGCATCCGGAATTGAATTGATAAGTGCCATTAACTTTTCAACTTCAATTATTTTATATTCTGAAGCTATTTTATTTACAACTTCTTCAATTCTTTTTGAAAATAAATATATTGTTCTACTCCAGTCCTGATCGATTTCTTCAGAAAGTTCGATAAAAAAGATTCCATAATCAAATTCATATATGTAACAATTACTGCATCCTTCATCCTTCATCAAGTTTATAGTTTTTTCTGCTTCTACCCAACTTCTGAAACCAAGCGGAAAATGTTTTGATGCATATCCATCCAAACTTATTTTAAGGTACGCTCTTCTTGCTCTCAACAACCTTGAACACTTGTCTAAGATTTCCTCTCCAAAATCATCTATGTTTTTTGTTGTTCTTATATTCATAATTTCATATAATATCATAGAACTTATATCACCTATATCACCATTCATTTTAAACCCCTCAATCTCCCCCTACAGCGACAGCCACAGTTTTGTTATGAAAACTTGGAACGTAAACTCTGCTCGTGGAAAAAATTTCACCAATGCTGAGCATACCGATATATGGGACATCGATAGCTTCATTAATTCTTTTTAATTCATCGTTAAATTTTTTCTTGAGTAATTGCTTTCTTGCAATACAGTCGACTACCATTGCAAATCTGGCTTTTTCACCGTAGCTGTGGATTGCACTTCTTGCAGCACGTTCAGCAGCATCAACTATTTCCTCCTCCTCACACTTCATTATGAATGTAACCGAACCACGGGGTATCTCACCTAAGAACTTAATTGAACCGTCTCTATAGTATTCAAGCGGACTTCTGAGTTTATATTTCCCACATGCGCATAAAAAACCAAAAGGATATTTTTTTCTACATTCATCAAAATTATTTTTACAACATTCAACAACACTGCAGTAAACATCCATTGCCTTTTTATCATCAAGTTCATATATTCTGTTCCCGAAATACTTTGATATCATAAAAGGACCTTTCATAACTTTCCAGCCGTGGTCAAAAGCCACACACATTTTTGTGTTAATTCCAGCTGAGCAAATCGCATTTTCTATACCTTTTTCTGTAAATTGAATACTCTTTCGTTCATAAAAATTTCCTGTACAAGCACCGAAGTAAGAAAAATTATAGCTTAAATAATTATACAGAACTCTTAGAGTACTGGATATATTTTCTGTTAACAAGCTCATAAATGTTATTATGCTTCCTTTACTGAAAATGCTCAATCTCTTTCCTATTGTACTGGGTGATCTTGACATCTCCGTAATAGCTTTAATTCCGCTTATAGCCATAGCTCCGGCACCATTAACAAGTTTTCCATCGTATATGATTCCTTCAGTGTAGCAACCTATGAATGGGCAATTAAGTATATTCTTAATCTCCTTTATCGTTTTTTCATTTACTGGAACTGTTGTATATATGACTGAAAAATCCAGATTATTATATTCACTAACAATTTTTTCAGCTACTTTTATTAGAGTTTCACTTTTTCTTCCGTTTACTGCTGTTGTGCAAACTTTCATGCATACACCTTTGCACGTTTTCAGCTCCACAGGAAATAAGGGGGTCTACCTTCTATGCTCATTTAAGTATCTGTTTATGAATTCTACAAGATCCTTTCTTTTAAAAGGTTTTGGAAGTATACCTTTTGCTCCAACTTCCATAATTTCCTTACCCTTTTTTGAAGAATATGCAGTTATTGCAAGTATCAGAGCATCTGGATCATCTTTTAAAAGCAGTTTTGTGCATTCAATTCCATTCATTATTGGCATCATTATATCCATTAAGACTATATCGGGTTTGTACTCTTTATACATTCGAATTGCTTCAACACCATTAGAGGCTTCAACAATATCAAAGTTTTTGCTGAGTATGAGCTTTACTGCTTCTCTCATGGTTGGTTCATCATCTACTATAAGAACAACTGGCTTACTCCTGCCGTTGTACTGGGTTTCGTGCATCAAATTCACCTCTTATGAGTATTATAATTACAACTACTTAGCATACTGATTATTTAAAGCTTACTGAAAACTTTTAAAAATTTATAATATATTATTATAGTACATTATATTTTCATAATTTTTTCCGGTTAATTTGAATCGTGCAATGGTTACTTAATTAAATTATTCGCTGGATATGCAATCAGTAGTAAAGTCCTCCAAAACATTTTTAAGCATTTAATTCGAGAAACTGAGTTCATGGGGAAAACAGGTACAACGACATGGATTAAAATAAAGAACAGAAAAGGAAAAACAAGACTTGTTCCGGGAAAGTACCAGCACTATAAGAAGCCCGGACCAAACCAGAAGTACACATCAGATGGGAAGAGAAGAAGGAGAATAAGAAGGTCACAGAAATCGGTGCTTGGTGTCAAGCAGTGATGCTTTGATTTTAATTGTAGCTACCTTATTACTTGCATTTTTGCTCGAAGTATTTGTTAAGTATGTTGAATTTTCCGGTTTTTCGAGAAAGGACGCTATAACTATTGTAGTTTTACCTCTGCTCGCTTGGATATACTTGCCTCCAGTAAAGTTTGGCAACATATACAATATGACACTTTATCTCAGCTTTTCAGGTTTTATAATACCTGTGACAGTGGCTTTAAAGCAGATTGTGACAGGAAACGTTAATATAAAAAAGGTTATTTTTGGCACATTCCTCGTTGCAATAGTTAGTTACACTGTATCCCGTCCGGGATTTGGTGGAGTGGGTATTGCATATCCACAGTTACCTATATTAGTTGCATCGATTTATCCAATTCTCGTAGAGAGAAAAAAACCCGCACCCCTTGCCTATACATGTGCATCTCTTGGTATGTTTATTGGAGCTGACTTGCTGAACATACCAAAGTTATGTGGCAAGTCAATATATGTAACTGTGGGGGGAGCGGGGATATTTGATGCAATATATCTAACTGGAATTGCAGCTCTAATTCTGGATACAAATGTATGTCTAATAAAATATTTTGTTGAAAGGTATTTTAACATAAAATTTAATATAAAATTTTAAGAAAGTGAAAACTTACACTGACCGGAAACTTAAAATCGTAATTAATAATCAAAAAAATAAGATGTTGGAGCTATTTGGAGAAGGAAAAAGCTTTAAAAAGCAACTTATCAGCTTTTGTCCATCAAAGGGTGAAATTTATGGAGATTGCGGGTTTTGCGATAACTCATAAAAAAGCAACTTTAAAAGAAATAGAAACTGCATGGCATGGTGATTTGAAAGTTTTAATTAATAAAATTTTAAGTAATCCTGATATATATGAATGTGCTATTTTAATGACTTGCAACAGGGTTGAAGTTTATGTTGTAGGGAAAAATACTGAAGAGGTTTTGAGGAAAATCGCAAGCAGAATGCACGTTTCTGACAGAGTAGTGGATTACTATAAAAACAGCAAGTGCGTTGAACACCTATTCAGAGTGGCATCGGGACTTGAATCAATGATAGTTGGTGAAGATCAGATACTTGGGCAGGTAAAAGAATTTTACAGGTTGTGTAAGGAATACGGTGGTATAGGGAGAGTATTAGATCTTGTATTCTCAAAGGCAATTCACGTTGGAACAAAGATAAGGAGGCTTACAAATATAAACAAAGGCTCTGTATCTATAGGTTCTGCTGCAGTTGAACTTGCAGAGAAAAAACTCGGGAGTTTGGAAGGAAAGAGAGTGGTTTTAGTTGGAGCGGGAGAAATGGCAAAAATCGTGGCAAAAAACCTTGCTTATAAAAATTGCAAAATCTCCATAGCCAACAGGACGTTAAAGAATGCTGAAAAACTAATAAAAGAGGTTGGTGGAAAAGCATACCCCCTATCAGAGCTGGAAAATCTGATTGCGGAAAATGACATTATTATCTCTGCAACTTCCGCAAGTGGATATATAATAACCGCGGATACAGTCAAAAAAGCGTGTGAAAAATCCAATAAAAAACTCTTTATTGATATAGCAATGCCGAGAGACATTGACCCTGAGGTTGGAAAGCTTGGTTTTGAAGTTTACACGATAGATGATCTGAGGGAAATAAGTGAGGAAAATCTAAAAAAGAGAATTAAAGAGGCTAAAAAAGCTGAAAAAATAATTAATAAAGAACTGATGCACTTCAACCTGATGCTCAAAGATTTAAAGGCAAATTCAGCAATATCTGCAATGTACACAAGAGCTGAAGATGTGAAGAAAGATGAAGTTCTCGAACTCTACAACAAACTGTCTGCGAAATATGGGGTTGATGAAAGTGTTTTGCCAATTCTCGAAGAATTTGCATCATCTTTTATCAAAAAGTTTTTGAGATTACCGACCGTTAGACTTAGAAAAGCAGCAAGGGAGGGTAAGAATCACATACTCGATGCGGTGGAGTACGTTTTTGGAGGTGATGATATTGTTCCCTGTATCAAGAATGAGGAGACTGAGGAAAGATCACCTGAGACATCTTGTGCGAGAAACAGAACTCAATCTGAACGATCTGATAACACCCGTATTTGTTGATGAGAGAATAAGCTCAAAAACTGAGATCCCCTCAATGCCCGGATATTTCAGATTTCCGATAAAGGATGTTGCCTGTGAAATTGGAAGACTTATGGAATTAGGGTTAAAAGCATTCATATTGTTTGGTATACCGGGAAGAAAGGATGAAGTTGGAAGTTCGGCTTTTGGTAAGAACGATGTAGTTCAGAAATCAGTCAGGAAGATAAAAGAGGAGTATGATGATGCAGTTGTTATAACTGATGTCTGTCTGTGTGAGTACACAACTCACGGGCACTGCGGTATTGTAAAAAATAGCCAGATACTCAATGATGAAACCTTGCCCGTTATTGCAAAAGTCGCAGTCAGCCATGCTGAGGCTGGAGCTGATATTGTTGCTCCATCTGGAATGATGGATGGGATGGTAAAGGCTATAAGGCGGGCTTTAGACTGTGAAGGATTTGAGGACACTGCAATCATGAGCTACTCTGCAAAGTATGCTTCATTCTTCTATGGACCATTCAGGGAAGCGGCTGAAAGTGGTTACTCGTTTGGAGATAGAAGAAGTTATCAGATGGACTTTCACAACAAGAAAGAAGCGATAAGAGAGGTGGAGCTCGACATAGCCGAAGGAGCAGACATAGTTATGGTAAAACCGGCTCTTGCTTACCTTGACGTAATAAGTGAGGTTAAGAAAAAGTTCAATCATCCGCTTGCAGCATACAATGTAAGTGGAGAGTACTCCATGGTCAAAGCAGTTGAAAAAATGGGATGGATGGATGGAAAAAATCTTGCTTATGAAATACTCACAGCAATAAAGAGGGCTGGGGCGGATATGATAATAACCTATCACTCCCGTGAAATTGCAGAAGTGCTAAGTAATTGATATTGTAAAGAGATTTAAAAATAAAATAAAAATTTACATTTTCTCAATAGCATCTATGCCAAGTAAGTTTAAACCGTTCCTGAGTACTATTCTGCACGCATCAACTAAAGCAAGCCTGTGCATTCTTAGTTCAGCGTCAACTTTTAGCACAGGATACTTTGTATAGAAATCATTGAATGCCGAGGCTGTCTCCATCAGATACTCCGCAAATATATTTGGTCTGAGTGTCCTTAAAACTCTCTCAACGATCCATGAAAACTTTGAAAGCAACATTACGAGCTTTCTTTCTTCCGCGTTACAGAGTTCAGGTGAAAACTCCACTTCAGGCTTTCCGGATCTGACAGCTTTTCTCAATATACTACAAGCTCTTGCATGTGAGTACTGTATGTAGGCTGAGCTCTGTCTTTCAAAATCGAGAGCTTTGCTCCAATCAAACGTCATTGGTTTTTCGGGAGCAATTCTTACAAAGTCATATCTTAACGCTCCTACAGCTACAGCTCTTGCAATTTCACTTTTCTCTTTTTCAGTCAAATCCTCTCTTTTTTCGACTATTTTCTTTGCCTCTTCGTATACTCTATCTATAAGTTCATCCGCAGAAACGAACTTCCCTCTTCTTGTACTCATGGAACCTTCCGGTAGTGACACGAACTCGAAAAAAACAATTTCTGGAGGCTTCAAACGTAAGGCAGTCATAATATCCTGTAGTTGTCTGCCTATAAGTTTGTGGTCACTGCCGAGAACGTTCACAAATTTATCGTAATTCTCATTTTTCCACAGGTGATATGCAAGGTCTCTCGTTACATATAGTGTAGTTCCATTTTTTCTCTTAACAACCACATCTTTTTCGTAACCAAGTTTCTTCATATCAATTATAAGTGCCCCATCTTCCTCTTTTAGCATCTCCCTCTCCTCAAGCATCTTGATAATCCGCTCAACGTACCCGTTTCTAACAAACATTGACTCCCATACGTACTCATCGTGTTTCACGTTCAGTCTGAGCAGAGTTTCTTTAATTCCTTCAAGAGCTAAATTTACAACTTCTTCAAACAGCTTTACAGCATAATCTTTTCCCGCTTCATAGTCGAGCATGAGCTTCTCAACTTCTTTCTCCAAGTTTGCACTGTTTTCGACCTCTCTATTCATTTTTATATATGCTTCAACTATGGCACGATCAGGCTTCTTGTTTCTATCTACTCCAAACTTTTTGTAGCCAATACAAGTTATTGCTATCTGTCTTCCCATATCGTTAACGTAGTATTGAGTTCTAACGTCTATCCCTGCTTTTCTAAATATCCTTGCAAGTGTATCTCCAATTATGGAATTTCTTATGTGCCCTATATGCAGAGGACCATCAGGATTTGCTGAAGTATGCTCAATAAGCACTCTTTGTTTTTCTGCATCAAAGGAACCGTAGTTCTCATCTTCATCAAGAATAGCATTCACCGTTTCCTCAAGAAATTCTTGATTTGTATAGAAATTTATATATCCATTGACACTTTCTATCTTTCCTATGTAGTCGGAATCAAACTTAAAGGTGGACACAATTTCATTTGCAAGTTCTGAGGGCTTCCTCCCTTCCTTCTTTGCGAGTTTAAATGCAATTGTTGAGCATATATCTGCATGGGCAGTCTCTCTTAGAAACCTCTCATCTCCATAATTTCCGAGTATCCTGAGAACTTCACTTCTAAACTTCCGGAACATGCTGTATGCTTCTGATGTTTTACTTATAAAATTGCCCGTGCAAAAAATTCAAAAATTGATTTGGCAATCATTCAATGTGAGGTGTGCTCTTTGCGGTAGAGAAAGTGACAGGAGTTTGTGTGCCCGGTGCTACGCTGAAAGAAACAGTATAGTTGAAGTAGGCAAGGTTAGAGTGGAAACCTGCCCGAGATGTGGTTTTTACAGAGTTGGCGGTAGATGGAGGGACATTAGTTATAACTCGGCAGTTGAAGAATCTTTAAGAAAAAGCTTGGTTGTGCATCCTGAGTTTGAAGTTAAGGAAGTTGAACTCTTTTTAAACGGTGATAGGGGATACGTAAAGCTGAAAGGAAAGCTGTGGGGAGAAGAACTTGAACAATTCTGCGAATTTAAAATTTACATAAAAAAGATTCTCTGTGAAAGATGTAGTAGAGAAGCCGGAGGTTACTACGAATCTATAGTTCAGCTCAGGGCTAAAAACAGAAAGTTGAGTAGAGAGGAAATAGAGATTACAAACAGTATAGTTGTTGAAGTTATAAATGGAGAAAGGGAAAATATGAAAGCTTTTTTAACAAAAGTAGTGGAGAGAAAGGAAGGTGTTGACTATTACATTGGAAGCAGAGACATCGGCAGGAAAATATCGAGAAAGATTGCTGAGAGATTTGGCGGTACTATCACTGAAAGCAAAAAGATATGTGGCAGGAAAGATGGCAGGGACGTTTTCAGGTTTACGTACTCTGTCAGGCTTCCAGAATACAGAAAAGGAGATATTGTCAAATATAAAGATAGATTAGTATATATTACAAACCCAAGACTTGGTAGGGGGATATCGATACCTGAAATGAACAGTGTTAGTGCTGGTGGCAGGGTTGTTGTGAAAAGAGAAGAAATTGAAGAAGGAATAGCGGTAAACGTTGATGATTATGCAGCAGAGATAATCAAAACCGAAAGCGGAGAAACTGTGGTAGCTGAAAGTACTGGGAACATTAAAGTTGGGGATACCGTTAACTTATTCAAATATAAAGGAAAATATTATTTGATACCTAAGCTTATTTAAGATAGTATGATACAAAATCAAACCTTGCAATGTGCTCGTATTCCTTGTATTTTTCCCACATATCAATACATTCGCAACTTAAATCCTCTAAGATTCCAACATCCTGATAGAGGGAGAAATCCTTTATAGCTTTCGCCACAGGTTTATCGCAAGCTCCACAGTTGTGAGAAGCTCTGTTACTTCCAGCACCTACAGGATCGCATATTATATCACTCTCCGTTATTTTTACACTCCTTCTTAAGACCTCAATAACACTCCATAACCAAGGAGGTCTGTACAACTTAGCCTTCCAAAGTTTTTCAAGGTAGGTTTTCTTTGGTACATAAACCGGATTTATTGATATTGTGTTACTGTATTTTTCACACATCTCTATTGACTTCAAGCAATCGTATATTGCCTCTTTCTCCGACAGAAAAGGTGGCTTGAGTAGCAGGTATGTTCTCACGTTAATAGAATTCTTGGTTAAAAATTCGGCAGCTTTAACGTAGTCGCTGAACTTGAAGCCTTTGTTTACACAGTTCTCTCTTATAAAGTCATTTGATGTTTCAAGTCCTATTCCAACTTCAACATCAAAATTCATGTTAAGGCAGTCGCAGTTAAAGACGTATTCGGGTCTACTTTCAACTATAAGTTTGGAAATCCCAAGTTCTTCGATCTTTCTGTAAGTGTATTTTCTGAATTCCACCGGAACTTCTCTGTTGTCGAAGAAACTTCCGGAAGTAAATATTTTCAGCACATCCGGTTTTTTATGAGACAGTGCGTAATCAAGCTGTTTTTTTAATTCTTTTTCTCCAGCTTCTTCTGCGAATTCTCGAGAAAATCCACACATCAGACACTTTCTCCAGCTACAACCTTTCGTCCTCAATATTACAGTCAGACAGTCAACAATTCTACTATTTAGCCTCTCTTTCTCGATCCAGAATGATACCGGTCTTTCTACAGTAATTCCGTGTCTTCTTGAGTACTTCATTTTTTACACCTATTTTTATTTTTAATCCATTCTAATTTGTAGTTAAATATTCCGAAATTCAAATCTTCATCTTGTACATAACTCTTTCCAAGTTTTGCTGCTATTTCTGCCTTCATAAGTTCTCTGCCAATGTATGCAGCATGGTCAAGCCTTGAAATAAGTCCAAGCTTTATTGCTGTCTTAGATATACTTTCAGCATTACCCTTTATAGCAATTCCCGATTCATGAATAGCTAAAACCGAGTTTCCGGTTACATGGATTCTAAAGTTACCTTTTGGATCTTTAACAAAACTTTTTTGTTCTTCAGCATCCACAAGTTTTGAAAACTTTAAACTCTCTCTCTTCCTAACTTTTTCTTTGAGTATAAGTAGATTAAAACCAAAATCCTTTGGTGGACTCCCTCTAAGCTTTGCAGCTCTTGCCATATAACTTGCAACCTTTAATTCTTTGATGCTACCCAAAGTTTTGCAGCTCGCCTCAGTTGTAAACATTGCATTGGCTCCAATCTCTTCAGCAAGAAAAGCAAGTAGGGCATTCATTCCTGTTGAATCAGCATCACACAGCTCTGTTACATTACCAGCCCCTATAAGA
This sequence comes from Archaeoglobus sp., assembly GCA_003978865.1. Classification (GTDB taxonomy): domain Archaea; phylum Halobacteriota; class Archaeoglobi; order Archaeoglobales; family Archaeoglobaceae; genus WAPX01. Next base: position 13,634 of record QNXS01000071.1, read on the forward strand.
AGGGGCGTCTCATCATCAATCTTTCTGTATTCGGCATACCTGCTCAGAGATGCGTAGAGTGAAAGAGGCGCGTCAAGTATGCAGTCTGCAATTATATTATCTCTGCCCATTTTTCTTGCAAGTCTAACAAGGGCATTTAAGTCCTTTACATCTCTACTTACAATCACTACCGCCTGAGAGTCTATGTACTCTAAGGCTTTCAGATTCTCCCTTCCAACACTCATAACCATGTGAACTCCAGCCCTTACACACTTCTTTATTACAGAAAGGTTAAATGTATCAACGCTAACAGCATCACAAACATCCAAAGCAACTTTTACAGCCTTCACAGCCTTCTCTGCATCACACTCTATAGGAATGCCTATATCCACAACATCCGCTCCATTTTCAGTGTAGTATTCTATTCTTTCGATAAGATTATCTCTGTCCATCTCCGGAGCATCGACAACTTCAGCAACAATCTTCATTCTGCCCTCTCCAATTACAACATCTCCAACAAAAGCCGGATTTTTAACTCCTGAACTATCGGAATTAACAAGATTTATCAAATCCTCAGCCATAATAGATGCTAAAAGCTTACACGCTGGAATATCGTGCGACAGTTCAACCCTTTCAATATTTTTTATAACATGGTGTAGATCAGCTGCATGTACACTGCCAAGTCTTACCTTTGTCCCACTTTCCTCCTCAAGTTTCCTCCAATTCCCCTTTGCATTTCCCGGTAGAATTACAATATCATAATCTGACAAATTCAAATTTTTAAGGTGTTCTGTTGTCACAAAAGCAGCAACATCAACATCTGCAACAAAAACATCTATTTCGTGCTGTTTAAACTGCTTAGCTATTCTCATCACATCCTCAGCTGCAAACTTTCCTGTAACAAGGAGGATCTTCATGGTTCGATCAAAGTTCCTATTTCTTTAAATTCTCCTTTTACAACCTTGATTATGTTACCCGGCTCTCCAAGAAATATTATTGTTCTTATTTTACTCCTTTCAATAATTTTAGCGGCAAGCAAGTCAAGAACATTACTGCTTCCAGCCTTTAGCTCTCCCTTGGCAACTATTTCAACGAGTTGTTCTGGAGTTAGCTTTTCGTACCTAAGAGCTCTTGCATCTTTTTTGGGATCGGATGAGTAAACACCGTTTACAGATGTTGCATTTAACATAACGTCAGCATTCACGTATTCAGCAAGGAGTGCTGCAGTAGCATCGGTAGTGTGACCGGGAAAAGTTCCGCCCATAACAACAACGTTCCATAATTTTGACAGTTCAACAGCTCTCTCAAATGTTTTTGGAACTTCCTTAGGTGACGAATCTATGTATGTGGAGAAAAGCATGGCATTTAGCCTCGTAACCTCAATTCCAATAGAATCGCAGAGTGTGTTGTTTGCCCCAGAAGCTCTTGCAGCCTGAATGTAATCTCTTGCAATTTTACCTCCTCCAACCACAACAAAAACATCATGTTCATTTGAAATCAGTTCTACTTCTTCAGCAAAAGCCCTCATTTTATTGCATTTTGGAAAATCACTCATGAGAACTGAACCACCAAGAGAAAGCACGATCTTCATGGTTTTAAATCTAAGTTTAGATTTATCACTTTTTGCCTGTCCTGAAAGTGGGAGTGAATTGCGGTTAAGGTTGCTACAACCATTGGGGCTATGAAAAATCCTGAAATACCTCCAGCCATAGCTCCACCAATAAAGGCGAGCAAAAGCAACAAAGGATGAATGTTGCTTGCATATCCCACGAAGTGAGGTCTGAGAACAAGTTCCGGAAAAATGTATAAGAAAACAACTCCTGTGAGGAGAAACCACAGTGCTGAAGTAAAATTATTCACCGCAAGAAACGCGGCAAGAGGTAAAATAATCATCCATTCTGCAAAAACTGGAATTAAAGCAGCAAGAAACATAAGTCCACTGAACATAGGAATGTACGGCACTCTGAAGACTATAAAAAAGGGCACGCTTACAATACCTACAATAACAGCAAAAGCAAAGTTTCCAAACCATAGGGATATAAGTGTTTTATCTATTTTTACTAAAAGCTCTCTTATTTCTTCTTTTTTATCATCCGGCACTACAGCAATAAAACTTGCAAACAACCTTTCACCATCACACAGCACATAAAAACAGACAATTGCAGAAATTAGAAAGTTCATGAAGAAAGTAACAGTTTTTATTGTTATATTTAAAGCTGATGCTTTAAAATAATATCTTATAATGTTCTCAAGAGTTGGCAGATATGCAACAACGTAAGCTGAATACTTCTGGAGCTTTGCCCCTCTAAGAATTTTTAGTATTACTGTTTCCAACTCGCTTCTGTGAGTTAACAGATAAACAAGCTGGCTTAACCCTTGAAATAAACCGTAGAACATTAGAAAAGATACTGGCAGTAAAATCATAAGGGTCGAAATAATACTTGAGGAAAAACCTCCAAACCTCTTTTCAAGCTTTATTTTCACAGGCTTGGCAACGTAGGCAAAAGCAATTCCCATAACAATTCCGTCAATTAGTGGTGATACATAGTATGCAAAAAGAAAGAGTAGAACAGCTAAAAGTAAAAAATTTAGATTTTTTCTCATTCTCTTTAACTTATTTAACTTATTTAATATTAACTTTCTCTTGTTTTAGCGGCTATCAGACAACCTCTCGCAACACTGAAAAGCGGATCTCTTGCAACTCTTATTTCAGATACATTAACAGGCAAACCAATCTCATTTAATCTCTCATCAAAGAGAGCCTTAAAACCTCTTGGTTTTGAAGTTCCACCTGCAAGAACAACTGGAAATTCAACTGCCGGAGGCGTTACCTCAGCAAGCTTTCTTGCAAGATTCTCCACTATATTTGAAATTAACTGGTCATAGTAGATTGCGAGAGCACCCTCAACACTTCCGAGTTCAACCTCTCTTTTCAGCTCAAATCCACTCTCCTTTATTGAACACACCTGTTCCCTTGACATTCCCGTTGCTTTTGCTACGTTCTCGTCTATCCAGTCACCACCTTTTGCTATGCTGAAAGATACTATAGGTGCTGCAAAGTATGAAGCTGTAACATTTGTCATTCCCGCCCCAAAGCTAACGCCTATTCCCGTAAAACTCGTGTCTGCAAGTTCTGAATATACAACAGCCAGACCCTCATCTATAACATAGGGCGTGTACCCGATCTTTTTTATCAGGGCTTCCATAGTTTTTCTGTGGTAAAGCACTTCTATATCAGAGTCTATAGGCTTTGCTGGGGATGATATACAGACTGTCTCTCCGGCATAATCGGGAGAACCTATGACTTTCTCTATCATAAGTTTTATTATTGGAATAGCCTCTTTCTCCTCTGGGCTGAGAACTCCAGACTTCATAGGTCTTCTTGTACTCTTTTTGAATACAGTTGCGAATCTAAGGGCATCATCCCCAAGAACGTAGATCTTGTTACCCTTTATTACGTAGGCAACTCTTGCGTTGTCGAGCATCATTTTTGTCATTTCGTTGTAATCCAGCTCAAGAAATGCATTTCTCTGCTGAACAAAAACAATCTCATCTCCCTCCATTTCGGAGCATATTATGTTCATAGTACCCACATCTAAGCCTTTTGACACATCATCCACCTCCTTAAAAACTTTTACCTGAAACTTCAGAACCTTTACCTCTAATTTTACTATCTTCTATCATCTTTAGAATTCTTGCGGCATCATCCACTTCATTCAGTTCCTTCTTCCTAACCCTCCTTCCACCCTCCTTCAACTTCTTTAATTCTTCAGCTTCGGGAACGCTATCTTTAACTCTTACAACGTTTCCTCTGTACTCTGCACTCTTTAATGCAACACCAACTTCAAAATCGGTCTTTGGCTCAACGATCTCTATGTTAAGAACTCTATCAAAATCCGGTTCTATTAACTTTGCACTCTCCATGTCTATTTCGCTTTCTATTTCTTTCTTTAATTTCTTTTTTTCAGCGTAAGTTGAAGGTTTCTCCCTTTTTACTTCTATTACTGGAGTTTTCTCCAGCAATCTGAGCACAGCCTCGGCAAAGGAACTGCTGAAGAATAGTACAAGTCCTATAGTGTAGATTAAAGCTACGTAAACAACTTGAGGATAGTACCAGTACTCCGGGTACATCAAGACAAACAGTATTACTGCCAAGCTCGTTAGAACAAAGGCAGCAACAGTTGCCGGCCTGTATCGTTTAAAGCCGTACATCGCATTTACTCCGTAGAGAGCCATCGGTATAGCAATGCCGATTATTACCCCCGTAATCTCAATTTGTATGGGACTGGAGTACCTGTTTATCTGAAAAATAGCTATAAGTGCTAAGCCCACAACAACTAATAAGACGCCAGCAGCAAAAATCAGTGAAGGTAAATAGTACTCCCTATCCCGCCGTCCCATTATAGGTGAAATACCTGAGAAGGATATAAAATTATCGCTTTAATGATACCTGTGATACCTCTGATTTGCTAATTTTTATTTTTATTTTTATTTATTTTTGTCCTATGGATAAATTAAGATAATATAATATTTAAATTGTACGCTCAGAATACTTCTTGTATTCACTGACTGCATTTTCCCACTCATCATCACTCAGAAGCGGATCTTTTACACCGTTCATAAGAAAAGCTTCAGTTCTCTCCAAGCATGTGCCACACTTCAAGCACGGTCTGTCTCCCCCCTCATAACAACTCCACGTTAACTCATAGGGAACTTTAAGCTTTAAGCCAAGTGAGACGACCTCTGCTTTTGTCATATCAACAAAGGGGGCTTTTACTTCTACTGGTGTGAATAGAGTTGCGAGATAAATAGCAGCATCAAGTGCTTTAACGAACTCCTTTCTACAGTCGGGGTATACTGCGTAGTCAGATCTGTGAGCAGCGTAGTAAACTTCGGTTTCTCCGAGTTTTACCGCATATCCGGCGGCAATTGAGAGCATAATCATGTTTCTGTTTGGAACTATTGTTACTTTTTGTCTTTCGTCAGTATAGAATCCATGTGGCACCTCCTCCTTCCCTGTTAACGCTCCTGAGGAAATAAGGTGGGATATTGGAGATATGTCAGCTATTTCATGGGTCACATCAAACCCTCTTTTTTTTGCCTCTTTCACAATTATTTTTGCATGTTCAATTTCTATGCTGTGCCTCTGTCCATAGTTAAAAGTGAGGGTGTGAACTCTCTCCCCTTTTGAACACAGATACCAGAGTAAAGTTGCAGAATCGACGCCACCACTAAGTATCATTACTGGCATAACAAAACACTTTCAAGGCTGTATTTTTTTGTTTCCATTCAATTTTTTGTATTCCTGTATTGTTTTATTGCTTGGATTGCGAAACACTATTAACACAGCTTTCAAATCAGAGGATATGGATGTGCTTGTGGAGAGGAGTGAAGTTGAAGGTAGCGCTTCACCTCCACCATCAAAAAGCTATACACATAGGGCTTTTTTTGCAGCATCGCTCTCAAAAAGATGTAGAATACTGAATCCACTTTATTCTGGGGATACACTCTCAACGCTGAAAGCTTGTGAATTTCTTGGAGCCAGAGTGGAGAAAGGTAGTAAAGATGTAAAGTTTGTGGGTGTGGATGATATAGATTGTTCAGGATACATTAACGTTGAAAACTCGGGAACAACTCTTAGAATCCTGATGGGGCTACTTGCTCAATCCAATCACAAAAGTGTAGCAGATGGGGATAGATCGCTGAGGAAGAGACCGAATAAGGCTCTCGCTCTCGCTCTCAAAAAGCTGGGGGCGGAGGTAGAAAGTAAAAATCCGGATTACACAGCTCCAGTAAGTGTAAGAGGTAAGATAAGCGGTGGAGATGTGGAGATCAAAGCTGAAAGCTCACAGTTCGTTTCATCACTCCTTTTTACCCTACCGCTCTGTTATGAGGATTCAACTCTAAGTGTTATTGAACTCAAATCAAGACCGTACATTGACATAACAGTGCACGTATTAAATAAAGCAGGAATTAAGCTGGATATGGAGAATAAAAAAATTATGAGGTTTACAATTCCCGGAGGGCAAAACTACAAACTCAGAGAGTTTAGAATTCCTGCAGATTTTTCTTCTGCAAGTTATCTCATAGCTGCCGGTTTAATTGCTGGCAGGGTTAGAATGGAGGGTGTTTTTGATTCCATGCAGGGGGATAGAAGGATAATTGAAATAGCGAAAGAGATGGGCGGAAAAGTTACGTGGGATCGGGACAGGGGAGTTGTTGTCTCAGAGTTCTCGGAGCTTGAAGGTATTGAAGTTGATGCCTCGGACATTCCGGATCTCGTTCCTACGATAGTAGTTCTTGGAGCTGTAGCAAATGGCAGAACTGTAATCAGAAACGCAGAACATCTGAGAATTAAAGAAATAGACAGGATAAGAGGTTGTTGTGAAAATCTGAAAACTCTTGGAATCGATGCTGTGGAGAGGAGAGATGGCTTAATCGTCAGAGGGGCAAGTAAAATTGAAGGTGGAGTTGTGAAATCCTTTGGAGATCACAGGATGGCTTTAAGCTTCTCCCTTCTTGGTATGGTCAGCAGGAAGGGTGTGGTTGTAAAGGATGCTGAAGTTGTATCAGTATCATTTCCGGGGTATTTCGATATTTTAAGGGAGATCGGAGCTAACATCAAATTTTTAGGTTGAAGTTAACATTAAACAAACTTTTTATTACGGTTTGTAAATCTTCAAAAAACTGTTGTAAGAGGGATGAGAATGTTTGATGGAATGAAAGTTGAAGAAACAACGATTACTAAAGCGATAATCGATGAGTTCTTTGAAAAACTGAAAAGTGCTGTCGAAAGTGACGTCTGCATCGTTGGAGCCGGCCCTTCGGGACTTGTTGCTGCAAGGTATTTGGCTGAGGATGGGTTATCTGTATCTTTGTTTGAGAGAAAACTCAGTATTGGTGGCGGAATCTGGGGCGGTGGAATGATGTTTAATAAAGTTGTGGTTCAAAAAGAGGCAACCCAGATACTTGATGAGGCTGGTGTTAGTTATGAGCAGTATGACAGCAATCATTATGTTTGTGATGCGATTGAGTTATCTTCAGCCTTGACGTACAGGGCTGTTAAGGCTGGTGTGAAATTCTTCAATCTTGTTAATGTAGAAGATGTTATAATAAAAGAGAGAAAGGTTTGTGGCCTTGTAGTTAACTGGTATCCTGTTGAAATGTGCGGTCTGAGTGTGGATCCTCTTGCTTTTTCATGTAGAGCTGTTATAGATGCAACTGGACACGACGCATCTGTTTGCAGTATAGTTGCCAAGAAGACAGGTAAACTAACAATAAGAGGTGAGAAAAGCATGTGGGCTGAAAAAGCGGAGGAGGCAGTAGTAAAACATACATCAGAAGTTTATCCGGGATTGTTTGTAACGGGAATGAGTGTGGCAGCTGTATACGGTCTTCCAAGGATGGGCCCTATATTTGGAGGAATGCTGCTTAGTGGCAGGAAGGTAGCTGAACTCGTCAGCTCTAACATTTTCTGATTTTGTTGTGTAACGGAAAATAACTTAACAAAAATCGAACCAAAAACTTCAAAAGCTAAGTGAATTCCGAATGATAAAGCATTAAAAAAGGTGTTGCCATGAAGCTCGTGCTTAAGAATGGTACGGTCTTCGACCCCATGAATGGTATAAATGGAGAGAAGATGGATATATTTATAAAAAATGGAAGAATAGTAAATAAAATAAGATTTGGAGCAAAAGAAATAGACCTTAAAGGTAAAGTTGTTATGCCGGGAGGTTTTGACATTCACACTCACATAGCTGGAGGTAAAGAGAACGTTGGAAGGTTGATGAGACCTGAAGATAGCCTGAAAAACCTTGTCCCACGCAAGGGAAGACTCAGATCCGGTAGTGGTAAATCAGTTTTAAGCATTCATATCACAGGCTACGAGTATGCTAAGATGGGTTACACGACAGCTTTAACTCCCGCAACACCCCCTCTAATGGCAAGGCACACACACCACGAGCTAAATGAGATACCAATACTTGACAAAGCAATGTTTCCGCTTTTTGATGGAAACTGGTTTGTTATGGACAGGATAGCTGATAAAGATTACGAGGCTATAAAAAATTACGTTGCTTGGTTAATAAGTGCCACAAAAGGCTATGCAATCAAGGTTGTCAACCCCGGTGGAACTGAGGCGTGGGGATGGGGGAAAAATGTTGACAGCATTGATGATGAAGTTCCTGAGTTTGGAGTTACACCGAGGGAAATCTTAGAGGCTTTAATTTTTGCCGCTGAAGAATTAAGGCTACCCCATTCTGTACACTTACACTGCAACAATCTTGGAGAGCCGGGTAACTATGAAACAACTGTTGAAACCATAAAGCTGACAGGAAAATTCGAAAGAGGGGATAGACCACTTCTGCATTTAACTCATATTCAGTTTCACTGCTATGCCGGGGACAACTGGAAGAACTTTGAAAGCGGAACGGAGGAAGTTGTAAAAGAAGTTGTAAAGCACGATGTAACTATAGATACCGGCAACCTGATGTTTGGAGACACAACGACTATGACTGCCGACGGTCCAATGGAGTATCATCTGCAACTTTTGACGGGCAGAAAGTGGGCAAACAAGGATGTTGAACTTGAAACAGCTCCCGGAGTAACTCCAATATTCTACAGCCGTAAAAGCCCTGTAAATTCGATCCAGTGGGCGATAGGTTTGGAAATACCACTGCTTTTACCAGCAGAAAAAGTCATGATCACGACCGATCACCCTAATGGAGCTCCATTTACTAAGTATCCGGAGATAATAGCTCTTTTGATGAGCCGGAAATACAGGGAAATCATGTTAGAAAAAGTTAACAGGGCAGCATCATCAAGAACTATGCTCGGTAGTATAGACAGAGAATATAACCTGTATGAGATAGCGATGGTTACAAGAGCAAATCAGGCAAAAACAGCAGGCTTTACTGACAGAGGACACCTTGGGGAGGGAGCTATTGCGGATATAGCTGTTTACGATTTGCCAGCTGAACCAGACACATCGGACTATGAGAGTATAATCAGGGCGTTCTCTAATGCATACATGACTATAAAAAGAGGTGAGGTCGTTGTTAGGAATGGAGAAGTTGTAAATCCGACAGTAGGAGTCACCCGGTACCTTGACTTAAATTATGACAAGTGGATTGAAAAAGATATCGGCTTGTACTACAGAGATTACTATTCTGTCTCAATGCAGAACTATATAGTGGGTATTGATGAAATTAGGAGGTGTGAGAGTGTTTCTGTTCAAGCTTAAAGATAAGCCAGAGATCTGTGTAGAAGTTGATCAGCTACTGCCTGAAAAACTTAAAGGACTAAATCTCAAGGAAGTTTCATCTTTAAAAGTCAGGCTTGGAAGGCTTGAAGTAAATGCTGAGGAGATTTTTGATATAGAAAAAAGTGATGGTACTGTTATTTTCGAAGGTAAATGGCTTGAGAGGGTTAAAAGAATAGGCTTTGGGATGCGTGAGGGGGAAATACTTGTTAAAGGTAATGCCGGCATGTATACTGGAGCTTTTATGAAAGGTGGCAAGATTGTTGTTGAGGGAAACACAGACAGATTTGCGGGTATGAACATGAGTGATGGAGAAATAATAATCAGGGGAAATGCCGGAGATTACACTGGAAGCGGTTATAGAGGGGACGCAGGGATGAAGGGTGGTAGAATACTTGTTGAGGGAAATGCCGGAGATGAAGTTGGAATAAAGATGAAGGGGGGAGAAATAGTTGTAATGGGTGAGGCAGGATTATTCTTCGGTGGTATGATGAATGGTGGAATAGCGAGAGCAAAGAGAGCTATAAGAACTGGAGCCAATATGAAAAATGGTATTATTGTGCTCGAGCAAGCGAGGGAGGATGAAATTCTTCCGGGTTTTATTTATTCAGGAAAAGATAGATTTGAAAACAGAACATATCATATCTTTGAGGGAGATAAAGCTGTTAGAAAGAGTAAAGGAAAGCTCTTAATAAGAAATCTTGAATAGTAGTAATTTTATTTGTTAAATTCAGAAAACGAATAACTATTTATAATTGCGTATACAATAATGCTGAAGCAGTGATATGCATGACAGAATGTAACGGAGGCGTGATACCAATGAAAGCACCAAGCGATACAACGAAGTATCTCATTCATGCAGAGATAGTTGCAGATGGTGTTGTTGAAAGACCTGATGTTGTTGGAGCGATATTTGGACAGACTGAAGGGCTATTGGGAGAAGATCTTGATCTGAGGGAACTGCAAAAAACAGGGAGGATAGGCAGAATTGAGGTTAAGGTTGAGAGCAGGAGCGGAAAAAGTTTTGGGGAGATTAAAGTTCCCTCAAGTCTTGATAAAATAGAAACTGCAATACTTGCCGCCGCACTTGAAACAATTGAGAGAGTAGGTCCATGTTCAGCTAAGATAAAAGTCCTCAAGATTGAGGATGTAAGAGCTAGTAAAAGGCGCAAGATTGTTGAAAGGGCAAAAGACATTCTGAGAGACTTATTTGAAGAGCCAGAAATCGAGTCAGAGAAAATTGCTGACCTTGTTAGACAGGCTGTCAGAGCTGAAGAGGTAATAGAGTACGGTGAGGAAAAACTGCCAGCCGGTCCAGCAGTTGATGAAAGCGACGCTATAATTGTAGTGGAGGGAAGAGCTGATGTACTAAACTTACTCAGACACGGTATAAAAAACGTTATAGCTGTGGAAGGAACAAATATACCCAAAACGATTGCGGATCTAAGTAAGAAAAAGACCGTTACAGCCTTTCTTGATGGAGATAGAGGTGGTGACCTAATTCTTAAAGAGCTTCTGCAGGTTGCGGAAGTAGACTACATTGCAAGAGCACCAGAGGGAAAGGGCGTCGAAGATTTAACTCAGAAAGAGATAGTAAAGTCACTTAGAAATAAAGTTCCAATTGAGCAACTTCATATTCTGAGGAAAGACTTTGAGCAAAAGGATAGGGATGTTAGAGAGTCAAAGGAACTGGAAGAACAGAAAAGGGTGAAAGAAGACGAAAAAACTGAAAAACTTGACACAATTGCTATGCTCAGGAAACATATGCAGGATGTTGAGGGAAGGTTGATAGCAAAATTACTCGACAGAAACTTCAGAGTTGTAAAGGAAGTCCCGGTAAGAGATCTCGTAAAAGTATTAAAAACTAACAATACAAAAGTTTCAAGTATTATTTTTGATGGTGTGATAACTCAGAGGGTTATTGATCTCGCAGCTAAGAAAGATATATCGTATTTAGTTGGTGTTAGGCTCGGAAGCGTTGTTAAAGTTCCGACAGCTGTGAGGATAATTACATTTGATGAGCTTTAACTTTTTATTTTTTATTTATTTTAATCTTTTTAATCTTTGATTTAGTTAATAATTAGTTAAATAATTTAATACTCTGATTTTAGTCAACGACGTTAAACATTATTTGAGATGCAGTTTTTAATTTTCTCCTCACAGGATGGATTTCGTGCAACTCAAGTACAAGAACATCGTCAACAAATCTGTCAAATCCGAAAGCTCTTTTGAGAAATTCTGCGTGCTTTTTATTTCTGACGTAAATTAGAGTTTTACCTTTAACGTCGCACATCTCGAGTATTACCGGGATTGGAAACGTTTTTATTTCCTCCTCATCAAGATATTC
>QNXS01000074.1 GCA_003978865.1 Archaeoglobus sp.
GAACCCATAAAGATTTAAATTATCTCTTAGAATATAAAATTTACGATTTTCACTGTCAAGAAGAAATAAGTCATAAGTCAGATTTATTTTTAAACTTTTAAAGCAACCAAAAGAAAGGAAGGTGTCAAGATAAACACCAGTAGTTATAGAATGCTATAAAACTCTCCAACCAGCTCTGAACTGAAGTAAGAGCTATTGAAAGGAAATCTGTTCCAATCTTAGTCCTTTAAGCCTGAAAAATCTTTCTACAGCATTCCTATCAGGGTTTCATGCTCGTATTTCAAACCTAACCTTTGCTCATTTATTACCAAAATCTTGTTAACAACTATTTCTGTTGTTTTCACATTCTTAAAATTCTTCAAGAAGACGTAAGCTTCAAATCTATTTGCTTTTAGAAGTCTAAATAGCAACATTCTTTTGGATTTACACCTTTAGATTTATCTATTAACCTTCTTTCCTTCTTTTTTGGTTGATTTAAAACTTTGAGTTTGTGGTAGTAGATTCTAACAGATTCTTATAACAGATTCATGACTTATTTTCAAATAGAGATAAAAACATGCTTGTTTTCCTTAAAGAAAGACCAAAGAAGTATCTTCAAATTTCTTGTTCCTCCGAAAGATTGGATTTAACGTGATCCACTAATTGCCTTAGTGCGGGTTGCATATGTTGCTTAACTATTTTATTTTTTGTTGCTATTCTTGACAGTGCCCTCACACTCAATGGGGGAAAATGTTTCCCTTATTTAACATTACTTTGAGCTTTTCTAACAGCTCGCAAGAGTATTATGACTACCATTTTTCAATTTCTTTCAAAACGAGCTTATAAACGCTTGCACTCAGATACATAACGTCAGCCAGCTTATCCAAGCCTTTAAGGCCTCCTTCCCGAGTAATTAATCCTTCTCTCAAGCCTTCAATCAGCAAACCTAAGGAACCTTTCACATCGACACCTAAACTCCTTGCAAAAACCCTTGCAGAATCTTCATCTAGCAAAGCGGTAACTCTATTTTGATAAGCGTAGTAAATCACGCCAATTTCGGCATCATGCAACCCTGCCATCCTCGTAATCCTCGCAAACTCCTCGTTAACTTTCACTTCAATTACTTTAATCCATCCATTCTTTATCGCTTTTTCAACCAGAAACGCATCGGAATACCCATTTGCCTTTCCGATGTCAACGATTTCGTGCTTAACTTCTTTTGGGATAACTACATCATCGTAAATCCTTATTAAGTGAAGTAATCCCGCTTTTGCCAAGTGTATCAATGGGCCAGAATTACTCACCGCCAATTTCACGTGCTAACTCCTCCACAGTGATCGGAAACGGAACGTTGTGTTCCTTCAACTTCTCAAGCATTTCTCTGTAACTCAATCCAGCAATTTCAGCAGCTTTCCATACTGTAATCTTTCTTTCTCTTAAAAGTTCCAAAGCCTTCCTTAGCTTGTAATCCTTCAACCCTACATAAAGAAGCTCCCTAATTACCGTCGATTTATCTACACCCCTTTCCCTTACAATTCTCTCTATTTCTTTCGCTAAATTCTTGTCTATCCTCGCTGAGATCGTTATCATTACGTATACGTACTATTAAATCGTATATAAAACTGTCGTTGCTTAAACGTGTTAGATACAAGCTATTCAAAACGAGGAAGATTATTAAGAATTAGTTGACAGAGCAATAAATTTAATAAGAGCAATAAATTTAATAGATTTAATAAAATAATATAATTTTTAAAATCATACGAGTTTATACTTACCGTTCTCACATTTCTCACATTTAGTTACAATACCCAGTTCCATCAAATCGTGTAAGTGGTAATAACTGTTTTGACGTTTAGTTTCAGTCTTTCAGCTATCTGTGATGGTGTCAAGCCACCGTTTTCTTTTAAAAGTTCTCTATTTTTTTATTTTTTAGGAATAACGTTAAACTCATGCTAACAAGCCTCCGAATTTCACTTAACGTTTTGCAGTTATCTGAAGTACCTTTGTCTAACATATTGCTAAATAGATTGTTATAAAGGTTGCGATAGTAAAATTTGGGCAAAATAAAGCGAAGATAAATACTCGATTGTTAGGCGTGATAGCGTAAGCGGAGGTTGCGGGCGAGGGGTACATTTTAATCACCTTTACTGAAAAATCTTTTCGAGTTTATCCATAAAATTCCTTTTCTTAAATACAAGTAACCCATCAGCAGCGGGTCTATCAAAATTTATGTCTGTTCGACTTATAACTTTCATGGATTTTGGCCAAGTTGGAAATGGTAAGGTTTCATAGAAGTCTTTTCCTCTTTCACAGTCATAATAGTGGAAATCTTTTTGCACATCTACAAATTTTCTAAATGTTAATGGAGAAAAGATTTCTTGAATTTCTTCTAATATTTCAAAAATTTCTCCATAATACTTTTCTTTTCGAGCGCGTAGAAGTTGTTTATGTCGTTGTAAAAGTTTAAATTGCTCGTCTCTGCCTCCATGATGCTTACTTAATAATTTTACAGCGGTCTCCAGTTGTTGTCTAAAAATAGACGGAACTTTCATTTTTATTTCATTGCATACAGATACATCAACACTGAAATCAAGATCTTTTAGTTCAATGAATCCAAATTCCTGTTTTAAGACGTCTAAATGTTTAAGCTGAGCTACCATCCAATATTCTTTGGTTTCATCACCCACTGACTCTTTTGCGACATTTCTATTTACTAAAGCATCGATAAATCGCCTATCTTCAATGAAATAGTCCGCATCAAGTAGATATAAAGTATCTTTTTCCAATTTCTTTAGATTTATTTCAAAACCATTTTCTGTATAGGATATAGCATCAGAAACGGGTTGAAGAGACATTATAGGTCGAAGAGACACTCTCCGGACTTTTCCAAAATTAAATTTCTTTTTTTTCGGAAGAATATGCGATCCCTTTGTTTCAAAGACTACTGAGTAATGTTGAATTGATTGTGGACACTCAATCCTCATTTCTTTTCCATGAATCTTGAATTCCTCACTGAGAGTTTTGTCTATGCTTTTCGATCTTTTTAGCATCTCTTTGATAGTGGCAGTAACAATTTCTCTTCCGGCAACACCCAATAATGAACTAATGTCCATTTTCACCCACCCCTCTTTCTGGTATGCCAAAGTCAAAGAGAAGATACACCGGCAATTCAACTTCTTTGTTTGATACAATAGTGATGTCATCTAACTCTATAGGTTTATATTCGTTATATGCAAAGTCTGTTGTATACAATTTTGCTTTTAATTTCATAGGGGTTGTGGATACCTTCATAACGTTAACCGCATCAATTAATATTATTTTATTCTCATATATCGATTTTAGATATATTAGAAAACTTTCTAATTCAGTTACAATTGATATATTCTCGAAATAAGTAGTTAAAATCATATTAGCAAAATCTTTTAAAAACTCTTCATTTTCATCTAAAGCTTTTATTAACCCACTAAATAATCTTTTAATCCGTTCTAGATCGCTTTTTTTAAATAACGGAGGATTCTTACCCATTTCAACAAATTCAATTAATAGCTGGCTATATTCGGGAAATTTTTCGTTAAGCTTGCGTGTTTTTCTCTCCACACCGCTCCAAAATTTTTTTCTAAACTCTTCAATGTCCATTGGATCATATGTTTTTATGTCTGAACTATCTAAGCATTCTAATCTCAATATTGCAGTACCTAAACCATTATTTACAATTTTTATTTTATTTGAAGTATTAATTTGGTTCTCTTGAACATCAACAGATATATAATGAGGCAGGTTATACAGCTTTATATCTGGTCTGAATAATTTTAGGGATTTGTATTCTCTATGAATAACTTTGTCTTCCCTATAAACTACTATATGTAAGTTTTTTTCAACAGCAGGATCTGTTAACTTAGAAATAAATTTAATACCTAGATATCCATTGACATCTACTTTATTGACGTGGAGAACGTTGTTTTCTAATCTGAAGTTTCCTTCGCTCACGTTGTATATCTCTTTTACCTCCATTTCAGTAGGATATTCAATTTTTATCAGATCAATAGTTTCAGACCGACTCCACAACATGTAAAAAGGAATCTCAGCTCCTTGAAGCGAATTGCTCGGTAAATATACATTTATCATCTTTTCACCTCCCTATCTTCGCTGCTTAGTCGCCCGCAATTCCGGACAACATGCATTTGTTTTGCAAAGTTTGGGTGAAGTGCTTTAGCTCAAAACCACTTATTCTCCTGTTCACGAAGTTTCGCCGAGCCCGTGCATTGATGCAGAAACCTAATGGAGTTATTTAAAGGTTTGTTTAGAGAAATGGTTTTAGATTGTGTTATAAAACACATTGTAAGCTCAATCACAATTTACAAGTATTACTAAAATTTCCTCACGATTTCGTAGAGTGTTGTTCTCTGAGCCACCGGTCTTCCAACTGCTTTGACTGCTTGGACTATCTCTTCCACCCTTGCAGGTCTGAATTTCTTGCCAGTTGCTCTGACGACATTCTCCTCAAGCATTATTCCTCCAAAGTCATTTGCTCCGAAGAACAGGGCTAAAGAGGCAGTATCAAAATCCTGAGTAAGCCATGAAGCCTGAATATTTCTGAAATTGTGAAGAACAACTCTGGCTACTGCGAGAACCTGCAGATATCTGGCAGCAGAGGTTGGAGATTTGACTATACCTTTTTCGTACAGCTCCGTTCTCTCCGGCTGAAAAGTCCAGCAAACAAAGGCTGTAAAACCTTCAGTTTCAGACTGAAGATCCCTTATCCTGAAGAGATGTTCCACTATATCCTCGTTGCTTTCTACATGACCGAACATCATCGTTGCACTGCTCTTCAACCCAAGTTTGTGGGCAATTCTCATCACCTCTATCCAGCCATTACTGTCCACTTTGTTTGGGCTGACGATCTTTCTCACTCTGTCACTCAAAATTTCTGCTCCACCTCCCGGTAGCGAATCCATTCCAGCATCAATCAATCTTTTGAGAACATCTTTTACGCTCATCCCCTCCCTCTTTGCCATAAAATATATTTCAGGTGGGGATAACGCGTGAAGCTGTATTTCCGGATAGTTTGATTTTATCAGCCTGAAAAGCTCCTCAAACCATTCAATTCTGAGATTTGGATTTATTCCACCCTGAAGCAGTATCTGTGTTACACCAAACTTTTCAGCCTCATCTATCTTGTCAAGAATTTCTTCGTAACTTAAAACGTATTCGTCCTCTTTTCTTTTTGCATAAAAAGCACAGAATTTACATTTTGACACACATACGTTCGTGTAGTTTATATTCCTGTCTGCAACAAATGTAACTAAATCTCCACACTTCTCTCTTCTTATTTCATCTGCGATTTTGCCGAGTAAGGGCAGTGGGATGTTAAAAAGTTTCAGGGCTTCATCAAAACTCAAATCTTCATTGTTCATGTTCTTTTCGATATAGTAATCAACCAGCTTCTCAAATTTGCCACCATCCACACTATCACCTTTTTACTTATTTAACTTACTTATTTAACTTATTATCTTATTCATATTACTTAATTCTTATCATTTTATTGTATATTTGCCATTATATATTATTTATATATTTACTATCCTACCACTTATCATACAGAGTCAATCAAATTATAAGCTTTACACATCTCGCAGAAAGCTTCCAGACCCTTTTTCTCTTTTTTTCCGAGCCTGTATGTAAGTATTTTGAAGTACCTGCTTAGAAATTCAGATGGCAGGTTGAACTGTTTTGACGCTGCTTTGACAACTTCATCCAATCTTCTTATACCTTCGTCCACAGCCTCAGCTATAGCTCTGTCTGCAACTTCAGCTTTTTCAACTCTCGAGTTAAGCGAGGCTGAAATACCAAAAACCATCGGAAGACCCGTTAAATCTTTCCATTCCTCTCCGAGATCCATTACTACTCTGTAAACCATCCTTGCTTTTATTGCTTCATCTCCAATAACTAAAGCAGAATCGGCTATACTGAGCAGTTCATCTGCATTGTAACTATCGGACATAACAAGTCTGGCTTCTCTATTCTTCTCTTTCAATACTATCTTGAGCAAATTGACCGATGTAACGGTTTCAGAGGTAATGGCAATTTTGTCTCCAAGTTCTCCGTTTTTTGAAACAAGTATAACACTCAGAACCTCTCCATCAGAAGCTATGCAGAATCTATGAGATTTTAGCTTATCCTTATTGCTGAGGTAGAAGTAAGCTGGAACAGGTGCATAGTCAATTTCTCCTGACAGAAGTTTCAAAGCCATTACCTTTGGGGAACTTTCAACAACCTCAAAGTTCCCTTTCAAAAAGTAGTATGGAAGAAAATTATTTACAAGCCCAAATTTACCAATCCTGATCATTTAATCACC
Source organism: Archaeoglobus sp. (assembly GCA_003978865.1). GTDB lineage: Archaea > Halobacteriota > Archaeoglobi > Archaeoglobales > Archaeoglobaceae > WAPX01. The sequence goes on from QNXS01000074.1 coordinate 6,335, forward strand.
GAGAGTTTTTCTCTACGGTGAGTAAAAAAGAGTTTCCTGCGCAAACATAACATTCACAACCTTATAATTTCGTCAATTTTTTCTTCAAGTTCTGAAATCCAGTCCACATTTCCGGGTTTGTATATTTCGTTCTCTATATCCCCTTCTATAATAGATATGATAGCCTTAGCGACTTCTTCTACGCTTTTTTCAGTTGTATCTATCTCATAAACTCTTTCACACATTTCTAAAGCCTCAACTAAAATAGAGTCTATTAATTCAGCCTCAACGTTTTCCATAACCTTTTCATATTTCCATCCCCTCTTAAGTAATCTCTCCTTCAGCTGTATAGGATTGCACCTCAGAACTATCGCAGTGTCTGCAATGTGGTGGGAAAGATGTCCCTCCACCACTACCGTGCCCTCCGGTGAGAACATCATATTCAACATCGTATTCAGCTTTTCTAAGTCCACAACAGCACATTCATCCTCATAATCGATTATGCAGTCAAGTTTTTTTGCAAGTTCGTTGAAGCTGTAAACTGTATATCCTCTACTTCTCAGCATCTCTGCAACACTCGTCTTTCCGACTCCCGGCGTACCTGTAATAGCAAAAACTCTGCTTTTGTCATTTGCTTTAACAGTTTCACGGCTGTTAATCATTTTACCACCCTTCAGACACAACCTCTCTCACAGTTTCGATAAGTAAATCATTTTCATCTTTCTTCCCGACACTGATTCTCACGTGGCTTTTGCAGCCAATGAACTTCGAGCAGTCTCTAATAATAATTCCCCTCCGCATAAGTTTCTCTACAAAAGCACTTGCATTCGGAACTTTTACAAATAAAAAGTTAGAACAGCTATCATACACCATTAATCCGGTGGATCTAAGCTCCTTCACCAATCTTTTCCTTTCCTCTGCTATGTTTTTCAAAACGAAGTTCAGGTAATATACATCCCTGAGAGCTGCAGACGCTGCGAGAGCTGCCGGAGTTGAAATGGGAAAAGGTGTCGTAGCTTTCTCGTACTCTCTTTTGAGTTCCTCACTCATAACAGCGTATCCAACCCTCAAGTTTGCCAGCCCAAATGCTTTTGAAAGTGTTCTACCTATAATTACGTTCTCATAGTCAGCAAACTTTTTTAAGGATTTTCCTTCGTACTCCGCGAACTCTCCGTAAGCTTCATCTATGAATATCAGGCAGTTGCAGTTCTCTGCTATCTCCCTAACCGTCTTCTCCTTCTCTACGTTTCCAGTTGGATTGTTTGGAGAACAAAGCATCAAAATCTTTGGTTTTTCCTTCTCGCATGCCTCAAGTATTCTATCTGTATCTATCGAAAAGTCATCATTTCTCTCAACAAATATCCCCTTAGCTCCGAATACGCTCAGAAGCGTATGGTAATATGGGTAGGTTGGAATGGGGAGAATGACAGAATCTCCCGGATCGATAACAATTCTGAACAGGGTTTCCATAACTCCGTCCAAGCCAGCGCCGACAACGACTCTCGTAGGTTCCCATCCAGTGTGGAATTCTATTGCGGATAACAATTCAGAGGGAAAAGTTTCAGGATAAATGCTGAGTTCTCCGGGGCTTACGTTCTTCAAGGCTTCTACAGCTTTGGGACTCGGACCGAACGGATTTTCGTTCGAGGCCAGCTTTACTATCTTCTCGACTCCATACGTCTCTCTTACGTATTTAATGCTCTTTCCGGGAATGTAGGGGCTCATTTTTCTTATATTTTCCCTGACAAAATCCCTCACGCGCATGTTTCTTACTCCCTTTTTATTGTTATCTCCGCATCACTCCAGTCTTCAACGCCCTTCAGTGTGGATATAAGGGCTTCCACCACTCTGAAAAACACACTTCTGACATAGGAGTTCATCGGAATTTTTTTCCCATCAACGACAAGTTCGACTTTCATGTTGTTAGCATGCCATAACGATTTTTAGTTTTTAGTTTTTAGCAGATGAGAAGGACAAGAGTTTTTAACGATTAAATCTACCACATGTCATGAGAGTAACTGTTATTCCCGGAGATGGGATAGGCAAAGAAGTCATGGAAGCTGCAATGCTTATTCTAAGAAATTTAGACCTTCCGTTCGAGTACACGTGGATGGAAGCTGGAGATGAAGCTCTAAAGAAGTATGGAAAAGCCTTGCCGGAAGAGACACTCAATGAGTGTTTGAAAAGCGACGCGGTCTTGTTTGGAGCAGCTGGAGAAACAGCTGCTGACGTCATAGTAAGATTGAGATTTGAGCTTGAAACTTTCGCCAACATCAGACCTGCAAAGTCATTTAAGGGAGTTAAATGCCTGTACGATAACGTGGATATAGTGATAGTCAGAGAAAACACTGAGTGTTTGTACAAAGGACTCGAATTCGAAGTTGCAGATGGTATAGCTCAGGGAATAAGAGTGATTACAGAGAAAGGAAGTGAAAGAATAGCTAAATTTGCATTTGAACTTGCAAGAAGAGAAGGTAGAAAAAAGGTTACGGCACTTCACAAAGCAAATGTTATGAAGAAAACATGCGGGCTTTTCAGAAACGTTTGCAGGAGAGTAGCTGAAAGGTATCCAGACATAGAATTCAACGATTACTATATCGATGCTGCCTGCATGTACTTAGTTATGAATCCCCTGAAGTTCGATGTAATACTTACCACGAACATGTTTGGAGATATAGTTAGTGATCTTGCTGCGGGACTTGTCGGAGGTTTAGGTTTAGCTCCCTCCGCAAACATAGGTGAGAAACATGCAATATTCGAGCCCGTACACGGATCAGCACCGGACATAGCCGGAAAAGGAATAGCCAACCCCTCTGCTATGATACTTACAGCTTGCATGATGCTCAAGCACTTTGGTTATGTTGAGGAAGCTAAGAGAGTAGAAAAAGCCTTAGAAAGTGTAATTGCTGAGAATAAGACTACTCCGGACTTAGGAGGGAACTTAAAGACTATGGAGATGGCAGAGGAAGTTATCAAAAAACTCGAACAGACATAAATTTAAATTATTTATCTAATTAAATACTTAACATTGATATTTGCATGAGTGAGTAAATTGAAGCTATATTATCACAATTTCACATGGATTGTCAGTAAGAGAGAAAGCTCTGAGAAAGCTCTGAGATTCCACAAACATTTCTGCTATTGATACTGCAGCTATGCAATATTGTGATATTGATTTTGATTTGATATTGATTTTCTTCACAATCACTCCTCCATTCCACCTTCGATTACTGATCCAAACACATTGGGTGTCTCTGGAAAAAGTATTTCTTTTGCAGCTTTCAAAGATTCCCAGTATATATGCGCATCGTTTGCAAAGTGGTAGTATTTGTAGCTGTCAAATTTAGTAAGTCCGGCAATGTAGGAAGTTAAGGTGGCAAAGGCAAACATGTTTGCGTGCATAGCACCAAAAACGTCGTTGGATCTCATATAAAATATGCCGGCGAGAGTGTTTCCATTTGCGATAAACTGGTATCCTCTCAAACACGGAGGATCGTTGCAGAATAAATCCCATGGTCTTGATATTGAGACATAACACGTTCTGTCATACTTATTTTTCCTCAGTTTTTCCATGCACATGTACAGCTGATCAACTTTCACATCGTCAGCCTCGCAGTACCTAGCTCTTTCAGCATATGTATATACTTCTCCCTCTTTTTTCTTTACGGGAGTAGTTACGGGTTTGTCTATACATTCTGCGTGAATTACGTAACTGTGAGCGTAGTTTATACCGTACTCCTTAGAGAAAGGAGCTTTATCGTGTATCTGATTCTCGTCTGGATTTTTTATTTCTATAAACAATCTTGGTAAAAATTTACACTTTTCCTGACCGCCAAAAAGTTTACCCCATTCCGTCGCTTTTTCCATACCACTGTAAACAACTTCCACAGCTGAATGCCAAGCGGAAGATATGTAGTCTTCAATTAAATGAGTTCCTTCCTCTGTTACACCGAACACCTCTCTATGCTTTGCATGTCCAAACTCTCTCTCAATCTTCTCCAATTCCCGCTCATACACATGAGGACAGCCAACAAGTAAACCGATGCTTCCCCTCTCAAAACCACTGAGCTCGCACACCCGTTCAAGTACATAGTTAATCAGGTCAAAATCGTGAGCAAAGTAATCTGTAACATCCAAACTTCTAATGTAAACTGTCAGGTTAAGTTTGTTGTTAAAATACAAGAAGCTAATCTCGGTAATTGCGGGAGGATACTTTGAAAGGTGGTCTTTTGGAAACCATAAAGGTATGGATGCCCTTCTTGTAAACGGACTGGATCTGAGCTTTGCTGCAACTGTTTCCAGCAGTTTTTCTACCCTGTCAAGGTAAGTTACAAAATTTTCACTGCCGTGATCAACATACCAGAACGTTTCTATATCTGAATCAAAGTAATCCGGTTTTTTAACAACAACAAACGCAGGAGGAGAGTGCAAAGCCGTGCCGTACCTTGACACCACAGGTTTTCCCTCTTCGAGAACTTTTGCAAGTAATTTTTGCATGGCTGTTTCAGCCTTAGTCTCCAAGATCATCAACCTACAATTGCTGGCAGATAATTTAATTTGACGATTTGTTATCTGCCCGACAATGCCAGCGCAAAAAAGACATGACAAGATAAAAAGGGAGATAGAGCGATTAAAAGAGAAGAAAAATGCGGTAATTCTGTCCCATAATTATCAGACTCTCGATGTTCAGGATGTTGCCGATTTTAAGGGAGATAGCCTTGAACTATCAATAGCTGCATCAAAAACTGAGGCTGACATAATAGTATTTTGTGGAGTTGACTTCATGGCTGAAACGGCTGCAATCTGCAATCCGGATAAAAAGGTGCTGATTCCGTGTAGGTATGCGAGATGTCCAATGGCAACACAGCTAACACCTGAAATGGTAGTAGAGGCTAAATCGAGAGGATATCCCTTTATAGCTTATGTTAACACTTTTGCTGCTGTAAAAGCAGAAGCAGACATTTGTTGCACTTCTGCAAACGCCAAAGAAGTTGCCAAAATTGTTGCAAAGGATGGTGTCTGTTTTATGGGACCAGATGCAAACTTAGCCCACTTTGCAAGCGGGAATGGAGTTGATGTTGTACCTGTTCCGGAACATGGGTACTGCTACGTTCACAAAGCATTTCAGGTAGAAGATGTCGTTAAAGCAAGAAAAGATTATCCAAAAGCCGAAATTATAGTTCACCCCGAATGCAATCCCGATGTTCAGTATGAAGCAGACTTTGTTGGTTCTACAAGCCAGATGCTTAGACACGTTGTAAAAAGCGAGAGCGATGTCTTTGTTGTTGGGACAGAGATAGGGCTGATAGAAAGAATGAGGAATGAGATAAAAGAAAAGAAGTTCATACCTCTGAGAAAGTCAACATGCATAGAGATGAAGCTTAACAACCTTGAAAAAGTTTACTTGGCTCTGAAAGAGGAAAAATACGAGGTTAAGATAGATGAGGAGATTGCTGACAGGGCAAGAAAGTCAATAAACAGGATGTTCAGAGTTTTAGACAAAAAGAGGTGAAGTTATGATTAAAGTATGTTTGCTCGGATGCGGGGCTATAGGGCAAACAATAGCAGAAAACTCGGGGAAAAAATACAGATTAATAGCTGTATTCGATAAAAATGTTAATAAAGCTGAAGAAGTTGCAAAAATATCTTCGGCTGAAGTTGCAAAAAGTTTTGATGATTTCCTGAATTACTGCAAAAACTGTGATGTTGCAGTTGAAGCTGCCTCCCAGCAGGCTGTAAGGGATTGTGTTAGAATTCTCGAGTTTACAGACCTTGTAATAATGTCTGTTGGAGCGCTCAGAGATGCTGAACTGCTGAATAAACTAATAAGTACAGCAAGAGCATCTGGCAGAAAAATACACATTCCTTCTGGAGCTGTTGGTGGTATAGATGCCTTAAAAGCAGTTAAAGGTTTAGCTGAAGAGGTTACACTGACAAGTGTGAAACATCCGGAAAGTTTGAAGGATTCATATTTCTTCAAGGAAAAGAGAATTAAAGTTGAAAACATTAAAGAGAGGACAGTTCTGTTTGATGGCAATGCTATGGAAGCAGTAAAATTTTTCCCCGCAAACGTCAACGTTGCAGCTACTGTAAGTTTGGCTTGTTTGGGATTTAAAAGGACGAGAGTTAGAATTATTGCTGATCCGGGAGTAAGGGAGAACTATCACGAGATAAGAGCTAAGGGTTCTTTTGGTGAGTTATGTATTGTTGCTAAAAATAAAAAACATCCAAAAAATCCGAAAACAAGTTATTTAGCTGCCCTATCTGTTGTAAGACTGCTAAGAGAAATGGCAGAAGAGATGCGGGTGGGAACTTGAAATTGGCAAAACCCGTTGTGAGAAAACTGCTTAGTATGTATATAGAGGAGGATTCCTATTACGGAGATACAACATTCACTTTAGAAACTGACGTAAGAGCAGAGGTTATCGCAAAGGAGAGTTTTATTCTCTCAGGTGCAGAGTTCTCAAAACTGTGCTTTGAACTCTGCGGTGCTAAAGCAAAACAACTTCTAAAAGATGGAGATACTGTTGATAGGGGAGATAAAATTCTAAAGATAAAAGGTGTTTCAAGCCATGTTCTAATTGCAGAAAGAACTGCTCTAAATATCCTGCAGAGAATGAGCGGTATTGCTACAGCAACAAGAAAAATTGTGGAGGCTGTAAATCCATACGGGGTTAAAGTTGCTGCAACGAGAAAAACAACTCCCGGTTTCAGGTTATTTGAAAAAATAGCTGTTATGCATGGTGGCGGAGATACACACAGAATGAGTCTATCGGATTGCGTACTTATCAAAGATAACCATATAGCTATTGCGGGAAGCATCAAAAAAGCCATAGAGCAAGCAAGAAGAGCCTCGTTCACAAAGAAAGTTGAAATCGAAGTTAGCTCTGTTGAGGATGCTTTAGAGGCTGTAAGGTGCGGTGCGGATATAATCATGCTTGACAACATGGGTGTAAAAGAAGTGGAAAAAGCAGTTAAAGAAATAAGAAGAACTGGAAGTGTAATAATAGAAGCATCTGGAGGTATTACTCCGGATAACGCTGAGATGTATGCCAAAGCTGGAGTTGATGTAATTTCATCGGGATGGATAACCCACTCTGCAAGGGCTGTCGATATTAGTATGAAAGTTGACAGGGAATAGGATTAGTCAAAGTGCTTTGGGGAGAGCGTTATTTCTCCAGCTTCTCTAAGTGAATACCCAAGTCTCTCTCTGATTACAAGGTAAGCCATTTCGGGAGGTATCGCTCCAATTTCAGTTATTATTACATCTATGTAATCTCTTGGTGTCACGTCAAAAGCGGGATTTCTAACCTTTACATCAAGAGAGAGAATTTCCGGTGGGGCTACCTCATCCGCATTCCTCTCCTCTATCACTACAAGATCACCAAATAGTGTTTTCGGACTGAACTTGTAGGTCTCGGCTGCTACCATGAATGGAACTCTTGCTTCCTTCGCTGCAAGAGCTATCTGGGATGTTCCTATCTTGTTTATTAAAGCACCGTTCGCCGTTATTGTATCAGCTCCGACAACAACACAGTCAACTTCGCTTATGAAGTACCTAACAGCAGAATCAACTATCAGAGTTACTGGAATTTTCTCGGAGGCTAACTCTTTAACGGTGATGAAACCCTGTCTTCTTGGTCTCGATTCGGTTGCAAATACCATCTCAACTTTTCCCTGCCTGTAAGCTTCCTTGATTACAGATAAAGCTGCCGAAGAATTACAGTGTGTCATCACAACCGAGTTCTTTTTTATTCTTCTTGCCCCGATCTTTCCGATATTTTTGTGAGCATTTTTTACCCATTCCACAAACTGTTCAGCTCTTTCAACTATGCTTCTCCTCTTTTCTTCCACACTCTCTCCTGAATAGTTCATGACATAGTTAACAGCGTTGTAAAGACTTACAGCAGTTGGACGTGTATCCAGCAGTGTTTTTGCGGCCCATTTCATTTTTTTATCAAACTCTTCTGTGTTTGAAACCTTCAAACTTTCAGCAAAAGATTTAAGTGTTTCTGCTGCAAACCTTGCTATTCTTGCAGCACCTCTGATCTCCATAGTAACTATCTTCTCTGCTGCTTCTCTCACGATTTCTTCCTGCATGTTTTATTGTATGACCTTGTGGTTAAAATTAGTAATGTACGAAACCGGGACGAAAAACTTATGAATTTGAGCTTGTTTTGTGTACATGCACCTAATTGTTATTGATATGCAGGAAAAGCTCCTGCCCCGTGTTGAGGACAGTGAAAGAGTTTTGCTTAATACCTACAAACTGATTAATGCCTTTAAAATTCTAAACCTGCCTGTAAGTGTTACTGAACAGAGGAAGCTCGGTAAAACTGTCAAAGCTTTGAGGATAACCGAACCGGTAGAAAAAACAACTTTCAGCTGCATGGGATGCGAGGAGTTTGTAAGGAGAGTGATGGGATACAGACACTTCGTTCTTGCAGGCATTGAAACACACATATGTGTCATGCAAACAGCTCTGGATATGATAAAGTACGGCTTTGATGTATACTTGGCTGTTGACTGCACGTCATCAAGAAGCAAACTTGATAGAGACGTTGCTGTTCAAAGGATGATACAGGAAGGTATAAAAGTTACTACAGCCGAAGCTGTTATGTACGAGCTGATAAGGGATGCGGAACATGAGAAGTTTAGAGATATTCTTGAATTGGTCAAGATGTCAGACCTGAATTTAAATATCTAATTATGTATAATTGTGAATTTATATTTTTCGATGGAGAATTAAATCAGAAAACTGGAACTTTTTACATAGGTGAAAGTATTGTTTTTGAGGAGAGAGAAGTTAAGGAAACAAACTATGTTGCATGCCCCGCCTTTGTAAACGCCCACACCCACATTGGGGATTCAGTTGCTAAGGATCCTCCATTCTCCAGCATAGAACTCGTGATGCCGGGCGGTTACAAGTTTAAAATGCTTGAAAAATACCGGTATGAGATTAAAAGCAGTGTAAGAGATGTTTTGAACTACAGCTATAGTTCGGGAGTGTTGAGGATATACGACTTTAGAGAAGGGGGAATTAAAGGTGTTAAACTTATTAGAGAAGCTGACAACAATGGTTTGTGCGTTGTTCTCGGTAGACCTGATGGAGATGATGCTAACAACGTGCTTGAAGTTGCTGACGGTTTTGGCATAAGCAGTGTTAGAGATGTCGGCTTTGAAAAAGCATGCATGCTCAGAGAAATTGCAAGAAAAAAAAGAAAACTATTTTTTATACATGCAGGAGAGATCGATGATAAAGATGTTGATGAAGCTATAGATCTGGAACCCGATGCAATAATTCACATGAATAAAGCGAGGGAAGATCAGCTTAAGAGAGTGTTCGATGAGGAAATACCGGTTGTTAGCTGTATTAGATCAAATCTCTTTTTTGATGTTGGCAACTTTAAAAATTACAGACTGCTTGCTGGTTATGACAGGTGGTGTATTGGAACTGATAACGTTATGGTTTCCACCCCATCAATACTCGAAGAAATGCACTTCGCTTCCTACGTTGTAAGGGATGATGAAAGTGTTTTCAGAGCTGCAACTGCCAGTATGGAAAATGGAATTGAGATAGGAATTGTTGTATTTCATAAAAGGATAAATCTCTCAAGAGTGAAAAATACACTTGCATCAATAGTGCGGAGAGCCTGCTTTGAAGATATAGAACTTGTAGCTCCCGGCAAAGTTATTTTTGAGTGAGTTCTACAGTATATCAACTAAGCTGTCCCCGTCTATTCTGTAAAGCGGTATCGGCGGGAGATTGCCAACTATGCTGTGTTCAACGTAAACATCGTACGTTCTGCTGTAAGACATCACATCGAAATCCTGAGATCTCTTTATTCTTATAACAACATCGAATATGTTTGATATTAGGGGATGGCACTCACTCTTAATTTGGCTTAAAATGAAGTACTTTGTCATATTTGGTACATATGCAAACAACTCTTCTATAGCATAAGTTATCTTTACGGGATCGTACAAGTAAGATGCAAGTTCAAACCCCACAAACACAGCTGCTTTGCTTTCATGTGCGTTTAACTTTTTAAGAATTGCTCCAACTTCAGTGCAGATGTCTTTTAAGTCCCCACTTCCTTCAATGTACGCTATCGTATCCCCAAACCCAACTTCATCAGTTTTGCCTACCTTTACAACCGGAACTCTCTCTAAACTCTTGGAGTTCCATAGTTCGTGTTTGGACTTTAAAACTTTCTTAATTTTCTTACATTTTATTTCAGAATAAACAACCAAAATCATTCTTTTTATAATATCTGTGTTAATGAAATTACAAAGAAAAGTTGCAGCACTGTACTCATCATCTGCAACAACCGCTACATTTGCACCCTCCAACACTGCAACAAGTTCTTCAAGCTGCATCATTAGTAACATTATAAGGACAAATTAATACTTTTCGATTAGTTAAACAGTCCAAAAATTGTAGAATAAAACTCAAAAAAATTTAAACTTCAAACTCCCCTTCCGAACATCTTACATAGATACCACTCCTGTTACCAAACATTTTTGCAAGTTCCAAAATCTCCTGTTTGGATGGAGGGTTGATACTCCTCAGAGATTGCTTGAGTGGATTTTCATTGTTAAACTGTTGAAGTACAATTCTTGACGGCTTCAAGCCAAGATCTTCGATAGCACTGTGTATCTTGTATACCTCATCCTTCCACACGATGCCCGGAACGACTGTCGTTCTGATTTCCCACTCAACTCCACTAAAACCAAGTATTTCGAGACTTCTTCTGACTTTTGTCCATGCATCTTCTCTGCCCGTGAGATCTCCGTATTTTTGTGGAGAAGTTTTAAAATCTACCGCAACGTAATCAACGTAATCAAGCAAGAATTCAAGATTTTCGGGATAGTATCCATTTGTGTCTACCTTAACACACAAACCCAGATTTTTGATTTCTTTTACGAGGTCTGGTAAGTCACTCTGCATTGTTGGTTCACCGCCAGTGATACAAACTCCGTCTATCAAATAGTTCTTTGACAACTCAGAGGCTATATCTTTTGGCGACACACGATTCCCCTCCGAGTTTATTAGCTGGTGGTTGTGGCAGTACGGACAGCGAAATGGACATCCTGTCAAAAAAACCACAGAACATAGCTTTCCGGGAAAATCTATAGTAGAAATGTCAAGAATTCCCCCGATTCTCACCAATTATCACTCCCATTGCATCAATAAGCTCTCTTTTACTTGGAACTTCGCTTCTAAAAAGAACTTCGTGTTCACCATCACGCAGAAGTACAATTGATGGTGTTGAAGCAACACTGTACTTAAGAGCTTTTATCATGTTCTTCTCTACATCAACTTCCTCAAACTCAATACCAATCTCCTCAGCCACTTCTTTTACCACTTTCTTTGCAGCGGGACAGTTTGGACATTTTTCCATTGTGAACACAAGCAGTTTCAAATTCTTCAAATTCTTCAACTACAACACCTCCTAAGATTTTCCAAGTTTTTTCTTCACGGATTCTATCTTGTATTCCATACTCGTTCCTTTCTTTCTCCAGTCAATTTTAACAACAAAATAGATTCTTGGAGCTCCCTTCATTTCAAGATGTTTTCTTATATCTTCAAGCAATTCTCCAAGTTCTGAGAATGCTTCAAGTTCTACAACAGTTCCCATCGGATTTAGCTGATATTTCACCCCTCTTTCCTCAAGTAACCTCAGAACATCACTGATGTATTTACTCAAAGACTCCCCAACACCAATGGGAACTACCGACAATTCGACTATCATCCACTGTATGTCAGGACAAAATAAAGTTAAAAACATTGCACAAGAAGCAAATGTTAGGCAAACCGAAAAACAGATAAAACCAGATTTAAGAGGTTCACCATGTTTGTGAAAATTCTTGCAGACAACTGTGTTTCTCAGCTAAGACCAAAGAAACTACTTGCGGAGTGGGGATTTTCAGCTCTTGTGGGTGATGTACTTTTTGATACTGGGCAAAACGTTGCTGCAATCCAAAATTCCCGTACTATGGGCGTTGATGACTTCTCCTGTATAGTTTTAAGTCACGGTCATTACGACCACACCGGAGCTTTACAAAGTTTTCTTGAAATCTACGGCAGAAAGAAAGTTTACATGCACCCAGATGCATGGCTACCGAGAGTTTACAGAGAAACACCAATAGGAATTCCATGGCAGAAAAGTGAGATAGAGTGCTTGGGGGACATTGTGGAACATGTGGAACCAGTAGAAGTTTCTAAGGGAATAACAGCACTGGGAGAAATTCCAAGAAATGAAAAAGACCTTGGAATAGGGAAAATTTTGAAGAATGGTGTTTGGCAGGATGACAAAATTATGGATGATCAATCCTTAGTCGTTAAAACAAAGGATGGGTTACTTTTAGTTCTTGGATGCTGCCATGCTGGGTTAAAAAATACTGTTGATTATGCAGAAGAAGTTTGCTGCGATGAAGTAAAGTTCATATTGGGTGGCACTCATCTCGTAGGACTTAAAGATGATGAAGTCAGGGAGGTTGCGAGTTGGCTGAAAAAGAAGATTGAGATGCTGGCACCGTGCCACTGTACTGGTTTTAAGGCTGAGGCAATACTTTTCAATGAACTGCGTAACAAATTTGCATTTGCCGGAGTTGGCAGTGTTTTTGAATTTAGATGAGTTGCCTTAAATTGGCATTTTAGCCATTTGAGTTCAAATGTGAACATTGGATACTAAGATGATTAAACAACCAAAGATTTTTAATCAACTATACAGGCGTGGAGAACATGTTTCCTCCAGTTTACTCTCCAGAAGATCTGGAAAAAGAAGTGTTCAGGTTCTGGCAAGATCACAATATATATAGAAAGGTAAAAGAAAAGGGAGGCAGAGAATTCTTTTTCGTTGATGGACCACCTTACACGACTGGGGAAATACATCTTGGAACTGCATGGAACAAAGTGATAAAAGACGTTGTACTCCGCTATAAAAGAATGACGGGATACAGAGTAATAGATACTCCCGGCTGGGACATGCATGGATTGCCAATAGAAGTTAAAGTTGAACAGATGCTTGGATTTAAGAACAAAAGGGACATTGAGAAGTTTGGAGTTGATAAATTCATAGCAAAGTGTATGGAATATGCAATGAAAAACAAGGAGAAAATGACAGAACAGTTCAAAAGACTTGCAGTCTGGATGGATTGGGAAAATCCATATATGACTGTTAAGGCTGATTATATAAATGCAGCTTGGTGGACTGTTAGAAAAGCTCATGAGAAAGGTCTGCTTGAAAGGAAGCTCAGAGTCGTGAACTGGTGCCCGAGATGCGAAACAGCTCTTGCAGAGGCTGAAGTTGAATACTGGGATGAAACTGATCCATCAATATATGTAAAGTTTCCAATTAAAGGAGAAGAAAATACGTACATAGTAATCTGGACAACAACTCCGTGGACATTACCAGCTAACATGGCGGTGGCTGTACATCCCGATTACATCTACGTAAAAGCAAAAGTCAGAGAAAAAAGTGGAGAAGGCGGGGAAGAAGTGATCGTGGTTGCAAGAGACCTGCTCGAAGAAGTAGTTAAAAAGGGAAATCAAGAAGTAGTTGAAATTTTAGAAGAAATCAAGGGCAGAGAACTTGAGGGAATTGAATACGAACACCCTCTGAGTGATGAAGTCCCATACCACAAAGGTAAAACCCACAAGATCTGTCTGGCAAACTTTGTTGCAGCGGAGAACACTGGATGCGTGCACATAGCTCCCGGACATGGAGCAGATGACTTCTATCTTGGTGTGGAGTATGGACTCGAAGTATTTAACCCCGTTAATGATAGCGGTGTTTACACAGAGCAGGCAGGAAAGTATGCAGGAATGAACGTTAGGGATGCGAATAAGGTGATAATAGAAGATTTAAAGCAAAAAAGGTTTCTTTTTGCAGAAGAAAAAATAACCCACAGGTACGGACACTGCTGGAGGTGCAAGAGCCCTATAATATACAGGGCAACAGAACAGTGGTTCATAGCAGTGTCAAAGGTTAAAGATACAATGCTTGAGGAGATAGAGAGAGTAAACTGGGTTCCTGAGTGGGCAGGACTTTCAAGATTCAAAGACTGGGTAAGTAATGCAAGAGACTGGTGTATAAGCAGACAGCGCTACTGGGGCATACCGATTCCCGTATGGATGTGTGAAAAATGCAGTAAGATCAAAGTTATTGGTAGTGTGGATGAACTTGGAATCGAGATAGAGAATGACATGGACGTTCACAGACCAAAAGTTGACATGATAACGTTTAAGTGCGAGTGCGGGGGCGTTATGAAGAGAGTGCCGGATGTATTTGATGTCTGGTTTGACAGTGGAGTTGCTAGTTGGGCAACTCTTAATTTTCCAAGAGTTAAGGATGATTTTGAGAGACTTTGGCCAGCTGACTTCATAACTGAAGGACACGACCAGACAAGAGGATGGTTTTATTCTCAGCTTGGAGCTTCAGTTGTTTCATTTGGAAAAGCTCCTTACAGAACTGTTCTCATGCATGGATTTACACTGGATGAGTACGGCAGAAAGATGAGTAAGAGTTTGGGAAACGTCATAAAACCAGAAGAAGTTGTCGAGTGGATAGGCGTTGACGCCTTCAGACTTTATGTACTGAGTTCAGCTTTATGGGAGGATTTAAGATTTAGCAGAGAAGAGGCAGAAATGTTCAGAAGATACCTGAACATAGTTTGGAACGCCGTTAGATTTGCGTACATATACATGAGTCTGGATAAAGATGATTTTATTGAAGCCTGCAGGCGTGGTATAACGTTTAGGATTGAAGATAGATGGATACTTTCAAGGCTTGAAAACTTCTGCAAAATTGCAAAAGATGCCCTTGAAAGTTATAATCTGCACAAAACTGTAAAATCGTTTGTTAATTTTTTCATAGAAGATTTCAGCAGATGGTACTTGCAACTAATAAGGAGCAGGGTTTGGGAGGAGAAAGCCAATCCTTCCAAGATGGCTGCATACGCAACAGTTTTGAAAGTCATAGACAAATCTATAAGAATACTATCTCCATACATACCCGTTCTTGCGGAGTGGATATACCAGCACTTCTTAAAAGAGCTCTCAGAGGCAAAAGAGCTTCTTTGTGAAAGCCATATAAAAGAGTCAATCTTCATGGAAGAGTTTCCTGAAGTTGAGGAGGAACTAATAGACAGAGAGCTTGAGAATGCAATGGAAGTTGCAAAGGAAATATTTGAAGCTACAAGCAATGCAAGACAAAAAGCAAAGAGAAAACTCAGATGGCCACTCAAGCTATTAGTCGTTGAAGGGGGAGAGACTGTCAAAAGAGCTGTTGAGATGCTTGAGGAAATAATAAAAACTCAGTGCAACGTTAAAGAAGTCAGATATACTGACAAATTTGAGAAAAAGGTGAGAGCCTCTGTAAATTATAGGGAAGCCGGACCAATTCTCAAGGACAGAATAAAAGCGTTTGCCGAATTTGTTTCAGGTTTGAAAGGAGATGAAATAAACAGATTTATTGAAGAGGGAGAAGTTGAGTTTGATGGTGAAAAACTTCCGGTTTCTCTGCTCAACATAAAGTACGAACTACCAGAAGGATACGTTGATGCTGAGTTCAGTTGTGGCAGAATATATCTGTATACAAAAATGGATGAGGATCTATGGAGAGAATGCCTTGCAAGAGAGATAGTGAGGAGAATTCAAGAAATGAGGAAAGAGCTCGACATGAATGTTGAAGATTTCATAAATGTTGCTCTAAACTGTGACGAATCTATTGTAAAGGGATGGCACGATTATATAGTAAGAGAAGTAAGGGCAAAGAACGTTACCTTTAACTACAGTTTTGAAAGCGAAGAAGACTGGTACATCAGAGAATGGAACGTGGAAGGAGAAAAGATTGTTATTGGTATAAGGAAAGCCTGATTTAATTTTAAACATGAAGTTGGAGGACTGGCTCTATCTGTTTTATTTTCCCATTGTCAGTGAATTCGGATACAGTGTTGCAGAAGATGCAAGCAGTGCAAAGACCTTAGCGGACGTTGCAAAACTTGAAAAATATGAAGTTCTAAGAATTTTTGAGGGTAAAAAGGTGTTCGTTGTTGGAAATGCTCCCGGAAGAGGAATAGAAATTGAAAATGATGATATTGATGACAGGATAGTTGTAACTGCGGGAAAAACAATTATTACATATGATCATAAGATAGACGTTCATGTAACAGATCTGGATGAAGGTTTTAAAGAAGTATGTAAGGCTGCTGATATTGCAAAAATTTTAATCGTGCATGCTCATGGAGACAACGAAGAATTGGTGAGAGAATACACACCAAGTCTCGGAAAAATTGTGGGTACAACCCAGTTTCTCCCATTTGAGAGAGTTTATAACTTTGGAGGATTCACAGACGGAGACAGAGCAGCATTAATTGCAAATAGTTTCGGAGGGCAGGTTGAACTTGTAAACTTCCGCTTCGATACTGCAGAAAGTTATCTGAAACTGATGAAAATGAAGTGGGCTAAGAAAATACTTGAGTTTGAGGGAATTTTAACGCACAGACGGTATCCGGGATAACTTTTAAATAGCGAAACCTGCAGCGAATTTTGCGGATAAAATTGATTTAAAGTTGGGCCGGTAGCTTAGCCAGGAAGAGCAGCGGACTCTTAATCCGCCGGTCGGGGGTTCAAATCCCTCCCGGCCCGTTCACACTTGGGAATTTAAATATCACTTAAATATCACCCTTAAAAATCGATATAGCCAGCTTTCTATTATCTTTTAAATCAATTGATATGTTATCCCAGAACACACACGTACCAAAAACGACCAGATTTTCTCTTTTAGCGGCAAAAACGTCTTTTCCCACGATTAAAGGTATTCCGCCTCTTACTGGTGCACAGCATGGCATAACAACCTCACAACCCCTCCATTCTGCTATCGGAAACATTGGGTTACCGGCATTTCTCCTTTCGTCGATTATAACTCCGTTCTCAACAACAATTCCTGCTTTTGAGACAACTCTGTTGATGTTTTCCGCAACCCCGTCTATGTTGGAGTAATATGCCAAAAATACGACAGGTATACTTTTACTTTCCTCTAAAATTCTTTCTACTTCCTTTTCTCTAAAACTCACTTCCGGATAGTTGAAGATAACGACATCGTAGTTCCATAGTTCATTGAATTCGTGCACCTCCTTCAACTTTATACCTGCCCTCTCAGCGTACAATTTTAACTTGGAGAAATAGTAGTAGTCGCTTATCAGAAACTCTCCATGTGAAGCATCCCAAGCCACTCTGGGATTCATATACTAAATAAAATAAATAACAGAAATAATTCTTTCGCTGACCACTTTTTGTCTGCCTATGCTTCAGTTACGAACATACAAATTTATTCAAATTATTCAAAATATTAATCCCTTGTTAATCTCTTCCAGAGTTAGTTTATCCACCCATCAGCTTATTTATCTTCTTGAGAATTACTTGGTGCTTGAAACTTTGCCAATCCAATTTAAAAGCAAGTTTTTTATGCCCAACAATTAGACGGGAGTTTAAA
>QNXS01000056.1 GCA_003978865.1 Archaeoglobus sp.
TGTATCAACTCAAAACAGGAACTTCAGGGGTAGAATGGGAAATCCAAATTCAGAAATCTATCTTGCCTCTCCAGCTACGGCAGCAGCGAGTGCGATAAAAGGTGAGCTTGCAGATCCAAGAGATTTTGTTTAAGTTCTTTGGATTTGATGCAGTCTATCTTTTGATTTTTTTGTTGCATCCATATATGTAGATATACATTGTATAAATATATGTAGACATGTCCAGAAACTTAGCCATGATTAAGTATCGATTATTTCGGTAACCGTAGTGCCGCTGAGATGCTTGGTTCTGACTTATACCGGAAGTTTTGCAAAATTTTTATTTTAACTATAAAAAGTCTATAGTCCAACCTCCCCTCCTGTAAGCATGTCTCTATCTACACCCTTTACAAGCGGTTTTTTATTTAAAATTTTTCCTTTAAAAGAGTACGTCAGCTCAGCCATATCTCCCGGATTTAGATTAAGTTTCCAGACGAGTATTGCGTTATCCGATCCACTTATTTTTCCGGTGTATTTTTCAGCAGCAACCTCTCCTCTGCACATTTCATAAACTTCTATTTCTCTCTTTGAGTGAGTAAAGTTGTAGACTTCAACCTTTGCCCTGCAGTTATCAACGATTCTTCTAACATAGACATTTCCGACAATTCTTGCAACAATTAGATCGTGATCGAGTTCACTTTCTTCAAGTATCTCGCTTAGCTTTTTTGCAAGTAGGGGCAGTACCTTCCTTAGCAGATCCTCCTTCTTTCTCCTCTTTACGAGTCTTTCTTTTCTGTCAATATACTCTTTCAGCTTTCTTCCACATTCCTGTAGAGCAAGCCTCACTTCATCAACTATCTCCGGAACTGATGCAACAGCTTCCTTAGATTCTGAAGTGTAGGGTATGTTGGTAGATGCAACGTGCACGAGAATCACTGCTTTTCCGGATGGTAACTCATCCCTGTTCTGCTGTAACCCATAGCTTTTCCACCTAACACTTTCAACCGCCTTCGTCAGGGCGCAACCTCCCTGCTGATAAAGCAGAGGTATTTTGTTTGCATACCTTAAAAGTTGAACTTTCTCCTCAGAAATCTCTCCCCCATATGCAATACCTGCTTCAACAAGAAACGGATGGGCTGAGTAAACTCTGGGTTTTCTTGTTGTTGTGTAAACGAATTCAGGTTTGAACCTCTCTTGAAGACTCTTTGCTATATTGTCTGCTCCTATGGGTGAAAGACAGTTTGTAGGTGGAGGTAAAAATTCTGTGCTCATGAAAGCGTTTAGAAGAGAGACAGCTTCCTCTCTGCTCAAAAGCTGTGGAGACATATCGGGTTTAAGTCCGGCTCTTTCTATAACCCTCATGGCAATTTTATCCCCGATTCTCACAAATTCCTGTTTTAGAAATGACCTAAGGTCTTTTGTTTTAGTTGATTTCAACATTGACATTAGCTGTCCCAACTCTATTCCATGAGGATGGGGTTTAACTTCCTTGGGAGGAGGAGGCAACTCATCACTTACCCTTTTGAACTCATGCAAAGTACCATCTGGTTCCACAAACGAAATCTTCGCATGTGGGTTTACGACAGATGTCTCTTTTAAATACTCGTAAACACTCTGTTTTCTCTCTCTAACATAGTTTCCGGCAAGTTCAAGCTCTATTCTTGTACCTCTCGATAGGTGCCAATCAATTTCTTCTCTTTTAACAATTTCAGGTTCGTTTTTCTTAGTATTTATGTAGAGTTCTAATTTAACAGCCTTTTTATCTGGAGAAGTTCTTGAGATTATTCTTGCTGGTTTTCCACTTGTTAACTGGGCATAAAGCACGGCAGCAGAAATCCCTATTCCCTGCTGACCCCTGCTCTGTCTTATTGCATGAAATCTTGAACCGTAAAGTAGTTTTCCGAAGGCCTTGGGTATCTGTTTTTCAACTATTCCCGGACCGTTATCCTCCACTGTCACTCTGTAAAATTTTGAATCAACTTTATCTATCCTGACAAAAATGTCCGGCAGTATAGACGCTTCTTCACAGGCATCAAGACTGTTATCAACAGCTTCTCTCACGCAGGTTATTATCGCCTTGGAGGGATTGGAATAACCAAGTATGTGCTTGTTTTTTTCGAAGAATTCTGCTATACTTATTTCTCTCTGTTTCTTAGCAAGTTCCTCCGCAACCTCCTCTTTGATTTTTACCGATTCCATTGTTTCAACCTTCCCGGTAAGATCCAATTACTCCGATTACTTCAATTACTTCTCCAAATTACTTCAATTAATTTTTTCAATTAATTGTTCATTTAATTGTTAACTTGTTGCAGTTATTGCAGTTATATCTCAGCTCCAACAACTGTCTGTGTTCTCAAAACTCCGTCTATGTTCCTAATATCATCAACAGTTCTGTTTAGCTCGGAAAGGCTGTCTGCCTGAATTATAATTACAAAATCGAATTCGCCAAATACATGGTATATCTCCCTTACATTCTTCATATCCTTCACAGCAATATAGACATCTTTTTCCTTTCCGGGCTTTACGTTTACCATCGTAACTCCGATAACCATATTGAATGCTGGATACCTGAATATAAATCTGTAACGATCAACGTTTTTAACCCGTGTGCAGTTCCAAGTCCATGAAGGGTGTAACTCTTGCTATAGTTTCAGCTTTACTCTGGGGAATTGCTCCGCTATTTGATAAGCTTGCAATAGTTAATTCTAAGGTTCTCCCTATTCCCGCTAACACTGTCAGATGTCTCGGAGCGGTAGCTGCCCTACTAACTTTAGCTGTTATTACGGGAGAATGGAGCTTTTCTGCAATAGACATGAAAAGAGCGATTTACTTAGTCTTGGCGGGAGCAATAGCTGGTGGCTTTGCAATGGTAACTTACTATGCTGCACTTAAAGAGCTTGGAGCCGGAAAAACAGTACCGTTAACATCAATCTATCCCCTGTTTACTGTTATATTCTCAGTTCTCATTCTTGGAGAAAGAGTAAACGTTACCAGAGCTATATTGGGAACTTTGCTAATAGTGTGCGGGGTAGTTCTGGTTATGTTCTCTTAATTTACGGACCCGCCGGGATTTGAACCCGGGTCGAGGGGTCCGAAGCCCCTCAGGATGTCCCCTACCCTACGGGTCCAGTTAGATTCTTTTCTATCCAAGCTTTTATTCTATGCTTTGGCAGAGCTCCCACAAGCACGTCAACAGCTCTACCCATTTTAAAGAATATCAATGTAGGGATAGCAGATACGCTAAACTTTGCAGCTAATAAATCATTCTGATCCACATTTACTTTTGCAAACGCAACTTTACCCGAAAATTCAGAGGCAAGCTCTTTAATGACGGGCGAAAGCATCTTACATGGTCCACACCATTCCGCCCAGAAATCAACAACAACATTTCTATTTTTCGAAATAAAATCATCAAAATTTGTAAAATCCAGTTCGATAACACTTGGAGCTTCAGATTTTGTTTCTTCTCCTTCTTTTGAGAGCTTGGACATGAGCTTCTTAAGCTTGTTCATCTTTATCCTCTCAAGTTCGTCGTCCATATACCTTATCCTTCCGGCATGTTTAAAATTTTTCGATTTTAGCTTTCGGATTTATCATCCTTTAGCACTTCTGATTTGAAGAGTGCATTTGATTTGGCTACAACTTTGCTTGCTGCTAACTTTCCAAGTTTCGCTGAACCATCAACAAAAACAGTTCCTTCAGATTCCACAACTTTTATATTTGAATTACCAATCCTTACATCCCCTCTTGCCTTAACCATGTTGCCCCTGCAACCGTTAAGAATTAATGCGCTTCCACACACCAATGCATTAAAACTTGAGTTTGCTCCAATCACAACTTTTTCAGCTTCAACAACACCGTTAATTAAACATCCCTTACCGAAGTATGCTTCTTTAACACTAACATTTCCAAGAAAACTTGCTCCAGCACCGGCGATAAGCTTACCATCAAACTTTAAATTCTTCACAACTACACCATCTCTCCTTACAACGACAATCTTCTTTTTTGAATCAACTTTGATGTCCATAACTATCACCTTTTTAGTTTAACTTTTCGATTTAACTTTTAAAATACCCTGTCTTGTTTCTACTGCCACACCCCTCATAAACTCCAGCATTTCTATTGCAGAAAGAACGGCTCTCCCGGTAGAAAGTAACTCATCCTCCTCATTCACAACAATGACTTCATCTCCCGGTCTTATTTCGTTCCAGACATCAACCACGTGCTTTGAAAATACACTTTTTCCCGCAGCTATGAACTCAGAAACGTTGCTGGAAACGCAAACTCTGAAGGCAGGATACTTAAAGGCTCTATGAAGCCTGATAGCCCCTTCTATGCTCAGTGTTAGAAGGCCAGTGTCAGACTTCAATGTTGCGATTCTCACACCATCGTCCACTATCTGTCTTATTCTACCCGTACTTGACAGTATAAACTCGCACGTTTCAGGAAACAGTGCTTTACCGGCTCCTCTACAAAACTGATAATCCGCAATCAGTCTGACAGTTCTTAGCATTTTATCTTCCATATCTCCTTTCCCTCCTCTGATACTCTCTCAAACACCGCAAAAAGTCAACATACCTAAACTTTTCCCAGTTCAAATCTGCAAAGTAGAGCTCACTGTATATACTCTGCCATATTAGAAAATCGGGTATGGTTTCACCGGCTCTGATTATCAGATCGGGAGAACTTTTAACTTCAAGATACCTTTCAAGTACCTTTTCATCAACATCCTCAGGTGCAATTGCACCCTTTTCCACAAGCTTTGCAAGTTCTCTAACAGCAAACACTATCTCTTTTTTCCCGCTCAACGTTACAACGTTAATTTTTATTCCTAAAGTATCGAATTTGCGAATTTTATTTTTGGAAAAACAAAAAGTTACTTCCTTCACTCCGAAAAATCTGCACCATTCTACGAATTCCTTCATAGTATCAGTCATCTTATCAGTCATCTCATCTGCAACAACCATTATGTGGGATGGTTTTTTACCACCCATAACACTCCTTTCAAGCATTTTTGTATAAATCGGTAGTATTAGTTTTTTTATTCCCATTGGTAAACTTTTTAACGTCTCTCAAATTAAAATCTTCCTAATGTTGCTGACACTGGTTGCATTAATTCTAACGTTTTTCCCGTCAAAAGTCGCTGATGGATTTGCTGTGTTTCTCACAGTTTCCTATGCACTTGTCTATACTTCGAGCGAAAAGTTTAATGGAGAGAAAGCTAAAGCATATTTAAATGCTATGATTTTATCTTCAATTGTGGTTTTTGGTAATTTTTTTGGTGTTGAAAACTATGTTATTGCAGCTTCTCTACTACTTTACGATTCTCACTTTCTTCTTGATGTTACGGGAATGTATGACAAGTTCTTAAAGATAAAAAACTACGGTGCATTATTGTTTATACTTGTTTACAGTATTGTTGGAATTCTGTATTTTTATCTATACTCCATATTTTGTTTAAAGTTTAGTCTGTCATATATATTGTTCTTGTCGTTAGTTGGTGCTCTTTCAGCCTCACTTATGGAGTACGTTAGAGCGGACAAGGCAATAATAGTACTCGCATCCTCAACCACATACTTGATATTTACGATCTATGCAATACAAACAAACACAGTTTACTTGGCTGAAGCTTTTGCACTGTCATTTGTTCTTGCCCTGATTTCGACTAAGATGGGTGCTGCTGATGAGAGTGGTTTGCTCAGTGCAACACTAATAGGAACATTGATAATAATTTTTACTGATATTAGGTACTTTATAATACTTCTGACTTTTTATGGAATAGGAAGCGCTGCAACAAAGTACATGTACAGTATCAAGTATGAAATGGGAATTGCTGAACCGGCTGGAGGAGCAAGAGGGTACGTAAACGTATTTTCAAACAGCCTTCCAGCTCTGTTTTTTGCAATTAACTATGGTTTTTACGGGATAAATGCCTTCAAACTCGCTTTTGTTGCTGCTGTTGCCACCGCACTTGGAGATACAATTGCAAGTGAGATTGGAAAAACATCAAATAAAGTATACCTTATAACGAATTTCAAGCGAGTCGAACCGGGCACAAATGGTGGCATCTCTTTAAAGGGTGAATTTGCTGCTGTAGCAGGGTGTACGCTGATATCAGTAGTTGCTTGGATTTTGAGAGTTGTCTCAGTATACACAATACCTGCTTTAGTCCTTGCTTCGTTTATTGGAGTGCATATAGACAGTTTACTTGGTGCAACACTTGAAGAAAGGGGTTTGCTCAACAACGCTGGAGTGAACTTCCTTGCCACCCTTTCTGGAGGATTGATCTGTTTGGCTTTTTCTGGCTGGTAAGCTAAACATTTTAAATGGGGCCGCCGAGATTTGAACTCGGGTCTCCGGCACCCCAAGCCGGGAGGATAACCAGGCTACCCTACGGCCCCTCTTACTGGATTTTACTTAGAAATTTAAAAGTTTGCGGTTGCTGATAAACAAACTCTTGAATAAACCCTGTTGTTATATAACTTGTTATGCAACTACTATTTAACTAATATTATAAAATATTATAAATATTGTATTTAACTACTATTATACTATTTATTATATATTATATATTATTGCATATCAGTTGCCTCTGTTTTGTAAACCGGGTTTGCTTCAAGCACGAAACCTCTACCAACTCTCTCGGCTTTTAATAGCTCAAATTTTACAGGCGGATCTAGCCTACCCTCAACGAGATTCACTCCCTCTCCAAATGCAATTCCTCCGACATAAATGAACAACCTGTCAACTACCTTCTCCTTTAAAAAACTGGATATTACTCTTCCCCCGCCCTCAACCATAAGTTTTCTAATTCCATTCTCAAAAAGTATGTTCAAAAGTAGGGGTATGTCAACTTTTTTTTCTCCGCAAACAACAACCTTGGCAACATCTTTTAAAAGATTGATCCTGTCACGTCTGGCTATCTTAGAAACAGCAACTAATGTTTCTGCATCATTCGAAAGAATGTTCGAGTTTAAGGGTAACCTAGCCTTACTGTCCAGAACAACTCTAACTGGATTTGGGCTTTTCCCCTCTTTAATTCTCTTCTCTCTGAGTTCCTTAGATTTTACAGTTAGAGATGGATTATCAGCAATAACTGTCCCTATCCCTACAAGAACAGCATCACTTTCAGCTCTCAATCTGTCAACCCTCTTCATATCATCTCTGCACGATATTCTTACTTGTCTTCTTCTCCAGTCTGTTATTCGCCCGTCAATGCTCATAGCTGCGTTGATAAATACAAAAGGTCTCATCTCAGGTCATCTCTCTGTAGGGTATTCCCCTGTTCTCCAAAGCTCTGATAAACTCCTCTTTTGCCTTTCCAACCTCTGTTCTGTTATGACCGCTGAACTTAATGTTTATGTAACCTGTCTTGGGATAACTTCCTATACTAACACCACTGTACTTTTTGTTTAGATCTTCAAGTAAATCAGCGATCCTATCCTCAAAACCTTCGACTCTAACTCTCTCCTCATAGTAAGGTGTACAACCAAACATCTTCTCAACTTTTGAAAATATGTCCTTCATTTCCTCCGGCACTCCCGGCATTGCAAGAACGTTCTCCACAATAAATCCGGGAGCTGCTCCAACATCATTTTTTATGACTTTCGCCCCTTCAGGCAATGTTGCCATTTTTTCTATTGCCTCTCTGCTTTCAACCCTACCCTCCATCATCCTGACAGCCTCCAAATTTAGTACAAGTTTTTTGTTTAGGGCTTTTGCAATTCCCTCAACCGTAACATCATCGTGAGTTACACCGAGACCGCCTGTGACAATAACAAAATCAGACATCTCTCTCAGTCTTTTTAGTTCCGAGGAAATCTCCTCAACATCATCTGGAACGACAACGATCCTTCGTACTTCGTGACCAGATACTGTTAATCTCTTGGCTAAGTACGTTGCATTGGTGTTGGATATATCTCCCGAAAGGATCTCATTACCGATGCTGAGAATTGAAAAGACCATCGGTATGTTCATGCCATTCATGCCATTCATATTACTCATTTACGCTAAAAGGTTAAATTTTTTTGGTTGATGGGCTGTGTATTTTATTCAAACACTAATGCTGAAAACCTTTTATATTGCTTACTCATTCTACCCCTATGACTCACGTTGGGCTTGACATAGGTACAAATTACACAAAAGCAACAAAGGATGGAAAAGAAGTTAAAATTTTTCCAAGCTTGGTTGCATACGGTGAAGAAAAAGACTGGAGTCTTACGGGAGAATCAAAGGATGTGTATGTGGGAGAAGAGGCACTGACAATAATTCAGAGTATGGAAAATGTGGAGGCTCTCAGACCGCTTCATGAGGGGAGGCTGATACATAAGTCATATATCGAACTCGCAAAGCACGCTCTTGAAATATTGAAGGTTAAACCTGAAGTTGTGGCTACGGGCTTACCTGTAAAATCTTCCAGAAAAGAAAGAGAAGAACTGGCAGCAGACATAAAATCAAAGCTCGGAATCGATGTTTTGGTATTTCCGGAACCGGTAGGAACTCTTGCCTACATGGGTATAGACACTGGTGTTTGCATTGATATAGGCTTTGGAACAACAGATATGTTAGTTCTGAGCGGAATGGAGTACCTCAAAGGAGACACCATGCTTGTAGGTGTTGACTGGCTGTTTGATAACATAGATGTGATTGTGAGAAATAAGGTGGGAATAAATATAACGCCGGAGGAGCTTACAAATCTTGTAATCGATGAAAACTACGAAATTGGAAGAATAAGAAGTGGGAAAAGAATTACAGTAAAACACAGCGATATTGAAGAAGACTACAGAAGATTGGTCAAAGTGTGGGTAGAAAGAATTGCAAACAGAATTAAGCTGATGCTTGAAGGACTCTCAACTGCTATAGTTGATAACATGGTTATAACAGGTGGTGGAGCTTTGCTGCCGGGAGTTAAAAACGAGTTTGAAGACGCTTTTAGAGAAATAACAGAGATAAAAACACCCGACAGGCCCATAGAAGCAAACGCTCTCGGTTACTACAAGCTTGCTGAAGCTATAGTTAAAAGCTCAGTAAAAAGTGAAGCACAGGAAATTAAGGAAGACAAAGAAGATGAAAAAAAGAAGAAAGGGAAAAAGAAGTAGGAAAAAGAAGTAGGACTGTAACTATTTTTAAATTTAGGCTGTAATTTTTCAGCTGTTTATTGAATTTTGGAAAAGCTATTTACTAAACAAAATTTTTAAAGCAGATAGTGTGGGCAAAGACATATATTCAATACTCGGTAAAACCCGTAAAATTGTAATAATAGTTATGAAATATAGACGTTCAAAAAGTGGGTGAGGTTATGGCAATAAAGAAGAAACTCAGTTTCTCAAAACTTCAGAAAATAAAAAACTACCTGTCATCTCGCAAGCAAGACAGGATAAAAGTTGGAGTTCTTGTAGATGGACCCAACATGCTAAGAAAAGAGTTTAATGTAAATCTTCAGGAGATTAGAGAGATACTTTCAGAGTACGGAAATATAAAAGTTGCTAAGGTTTTTCTCAACCAGTACGCTAGTGAGAAACTTGTAGAGGCAATAGAAAATCAGGGATTTGAACCTATAATAACGTCAGGTGATGTGGATGTTAGAATGGCTGTTGAAGCAATGGAACTCATATACAACGATGCAATAGATGCAATAGCTCTCGTAACAAGGGATGCTGACTTTAAATCTGTGCTAAAAAAGGCTATGGAGCTCGGGAAGGAAACAATAATAATCGGGGCTGAACCGGGATTCTCTGCTGCACTTAAGAATTCTGCAGATTTTGCTATCGTTCTCAACGAGGATGAGGAAGAGAAAGAAATGAATGAGGAAATTGGAAAAAATGAAGAAAATGACGGGAGAGTAATTGTAAGTGATGTAGAAAAGTGTATTGAAGATGAGCTGTATTAAGCCATTTATATTTGAATTTGCTGGAAATACTGGAAATACTGTCTTTACAAATCCGTGTATAGCTGTTGAAGGATTAGCTATGTTTTCAACACTGATGAGGGATTTTTCAAGTTTTTGCAGTCCAGTATCTTTTGCATCTGCAAATGCCCCAGTGTGGAATGCGATAATTTCCGATTACTTTACCCCAAACTGGATTGATAGAATTGACAGGACTTCAGGAGATGTGTTTGAAAAATTTAAGGAATACTGTGAAATGAGTGATTGCACTCTAATTGTAGCTCCGGAAGATGACATGTTACTGTACAAGTTGAGTAAAATTGCTGATAAACACAATAATCTCGGTTCTTCCGCTGAAAGCGTAAAAATAACATCTGATAAGTGGGTTTTGTATAAAAGACTTAAAGGAAAGGTTGACCTTCCAGAAACATCTCTTCGACCTCTGAGCGTAAAACATCTTATCAAACCAAGAACATCCTGCGGGGGTGCGGGTATAAAAATAAATACTAAAAATAAAAATTCCAATAAAAGTGATTGCAATTGCATATATCAAGAATTTATTGATGGCATTGATTTAAGTGTGTCTCTTGTAGCAGGAGATGATATAAATGTTATAAGTATAAATAAACAGCTACTTAAAGATTTTGAGTATGCTGGAGCAATAGTTCCGTTTAGACTCTCTATGAAAGAATTAAACGAAATAATTTCGGCAGCTGTGGAAACTGTTAGCTCTCTCAGGATTTTCGGGTATTGCGGTATTGATATCGTATATGGTGATAGAGCCTACGTTGTTGATGTAAATGCCAGGCTAACAACACCTGCTGTTACATTTAAGGCATCATACGGAATTAACGTTGGGAAAATAATAATTAATAACTTTGATGGCAAGCTAAATTTAGAAACAAAAAGATGCGTGTGCACAAAACTTCTGAAAACTGATAGAAACGTAACCGGTTGTGAAGAACTTGTGAAATATTGTGATAGTAAGATTGTATTAGAAATTTTACATGACAAGTGTATAAAAGTTAATTAAGATAGTTCGAAACTTTGAAATACTTTACGAATAATAATTTATGGGTGATGCTATGGTAAAGGCAATTATACTTTGCTGTGACCTGATAAGGGATAAGCAGTGCATAGGCTGCGAAAGATGCCTAACTGCTGCAAGAGAGAGGCTTGGAGAATTTGAGAAGTTTGACAAAGTAGAAATTGTAGGAATTGTGAGCTGTGGTGGATGTCCCGGAAACTACATACCCAGACTCAAACTGTTCAATAAATGGATAGATGGCTTTGATGACTATGAGGTTGTATTCTTAGGAAACTGCATTAAAGCAGCTACTTCTTTTTCGGGCTGTCCACTTGATCCGGGAGAAGTGGCACATATAATAAAGGAAAAACTTGGGAAAGAAGTTATAATAGGCACGCATCCTTGGTAGATCTATGAAACTCAAAAATAGGAAAGACAAAATTGCAACAGCTTGGAAGGAAGCTTTGCTCTCAGGTTATGCTGTGAAACCAATGGTGGAAATAGAGGAGTATATTGAAAGCTGTACAAAAAGAATCATGGATTATATAGACTCCTTCTGTAAAGGGGAGAACAGCAATGTTGACATTGTGGAGGCTGTAGATGATCTGATGAGGTACCTTGCTACAGATAGCAAGCTCGGTCCCGGTGACAGCATAAGACAGATACTCTATCTCAAAAATATAGCTCTTAAAGTTGATCCAAAAATGAGTATAGATGAGTTTGTCAGGTTCAGTAATGCAGTGGATGAGGTGGCATGTCTGGCATTTAACAAGTATATGGAGGCAAAGGAGCATATATACTTACTCAGAGTCAAGGAGAAGGAAGGATTAATAGACATGCTAAGAAAGGCTATGTCCTATTACGAAAAGTATTATGGAGAGTTACCAGAATAATTGTTTTTTAATTTTTTATTTTTAAAATAAAAATTAACTAAAAAATTGATTAAATCAACTTAAAATTAAACTTTTTCAAACCTATCTTCAAGTTTCTCTAAGACTTTGGGCAGTGTTGTGTATTCCATATCTTCATGTGGTAATCTGTGCGGTTCAAAAGGTCCGTGTCTTCTCATGTATTCGGCAATCTCCTGAGCTCTTTTTCTCGTGTAGTCAAATGCAGGGTCATCAAACATATCTACTGGACCAACAAGCCAGCCATCTCCGACCTGAAAACCAGCACCTATAACTCTCGGTGGACCGTCAAATCGCGTACATTTGGCATACTTGAATGGAACAGGCATCAAAGGCCCATTGTGACTGCCCCTCATCCATCCACTTACAAGGTGCGGAAATGCAAACGCCTCTAAAACTTCTCCAACTGCCGGTAAACCACTCTGCGCCCTTACAAGAGCAACTGGGTCGTCTTTACCAACGTACTCTCCAGCAATCTGATAGAGTTTTTCGGTGCTTATTACTGCAACAGGTTCATCTGGAGGAAGTTTACCCCCCTCTTTTGGAAACACCCTCTTTATTACAAATCTTGATTTTCCACCTATCAGTGCAAGAATATCATACATTTCTTCTGGTGAGTTCATAAAAACTCTTTTATGTTCCATAATATCCCATATCTCGAAAACAAATCCGTTATGCAGTGATGGGTCTATTACAAGTCCGGCAGTATTAAATGGATCAGCAAACATCCTGAATATCGGCAGGTTAAATGCTCCGGGCTCGGTTTTGTCCATCATAAAAGCTATCAACGGCTCAGCTTTTCTCGGTGTAAACTCCATCTCCGCAACCCCCGGACCCATACCTCTGACGTTTCCGGAGAATGCATCTTTCAAAAGATCCTGTCCAGCACCATAGAGCTTTAGCTCCTTTGCTTTTGCTGTGCAGCTCTCAAACACTTCCCATGCTATTCCATGTATCTTTTCACTGTCGACTCCCTCTCTGTGAAGCATAATAAGTTCGGTATCATCTCCACAGTTTAGAACCCTGTAATCGAGGATATCTCCATTTTGCTTTTTCTCCTCAAGAATAGATTCTGCAATTTCCAATGTTTCCTTCCACACTACAGCATGTCCAGGGCAGCTACCTATATCTGCCTTTATAAGGCTCACAGTTATTTTCCCGTCCATATTATTATTACCACCACAAACAATTTAAGCTTTTGGTACTACAAAATTATAAGAAGTGTTGACACTCATTAGGTAAAGATTTATTTGGGAAAATGCTATAAGCTTAAATTACCAGCATAACCTTTGAAAACTTGCTGGTGTAAGGGTATGAAGTTGAGGTGAATATGATATGGTATTAAATTTGGAGAGAGTTCCCACTGGAATTCCGGGATTTGATGAACTCTGTGAAGGTGGGTTAATAAGAGATAGGTCTTACTTGGTTACTGGAACATCTGGTTCTGGAAAAACTGTATTTGCAATGCAGTTTCTGCTGAACGGAATAAGCATGTACAACGAACCGGGCATATTTATTGCAACTGAGGAAAGACCACAGCACGTAAGGGAACACTTCTCAACTTTTGGATGGGACTTGGAAAAGTACGAGGAAGAGAACATGCTTGCTCTTGTTGATGCTACTTCAACAAAAATAGGGTTGCCAACTGATGAAAAGTACGTAGATATCCGTCCTTTTGATACAAGATCATTGATAGACAACGTAATAACAATTCAGGATGAGATTGGCGCACTGAGATGCGCACTTGATTCAACGACATCCATAGGTTTTGCTGTACAAGATCCAGCTAAATTTAGAGTTGAGTTGTTAAAAATTTCTACAACATTTGAAGTTTTGGGGCTAACTTCAATTCTTACATGTGAGGTTATTGAGAATGGTGCAATAAACAGATTTGGAGTTGAGAACTTTGTAACGGAGGGTACGATAGTTCTTTACTACACAAAGTCAGAGAACATGAGGACGAGAAGTTTGGAAATATTCAAAATGAGAGGGAGTAACCACAGTAAGAAGACCCATCATTTTGTTATAGATAGCAACGGTATAACTGTTCATCCGGGAGAAGAGGTTTACAGCTAACTTTCTGTTAGCATGAGTGCATAAGACAGATATTCAAACGAAATGCTTTACAGTTAAGTGGTTAGCAAACACTCTGAACATCGGTAGGTTAAATGCTCAATGCTCTATGCGATGTAATGTATGACGTTAAACATGAATATCAAAATAACTTTATTCACACTCACAGCAGTATAAAACATGAAAATAAAAATGCCGGTAATACCGCCCGAAAGGAGTGATGACATTCACAACATTGAATTCGCTGAGAATGCGGAACTTATACTCTTCATGGCAGGAAATCAGTTTATGGTAATGGATGAACTTATTAGTGCATTTCAGGAAGAGTACGGCGTAAAAAAGATCTTTTACGAAACCCTTCCTCCGGGTTTGTTGCTCAGGCAGATACTCGCAAATGGAGCTGTTTTTAATGAAAGAATTTTGCCGGGAGTACCGGACGTTTACACATCGGTGAGTGAGGAGAACATGATAACTTTGAAAGAAAAGGGATTTATAGATGATTACTTTGTTTACCTCCACAACCGCATAGTTCTTATGGTTCCCAAAGGAAACCCCGCTAACATCACCTCCGTTTTTGATCTTTTAAGAGATGATGTAAGAATCTCCCAACCAAATCCCGATAATGAAGACATTGGAAAGTATATAGTTGAAATGTACCGTAAAGCTGGTGGAGATGAAATGGTTAGAAAAATAATGGAAGAAAAGAGAAAGAAAAACACAACTTTACTCACTCTTGTTCACCACAGGGAAACTCCTCAAAGAATAATCAAGAGAGAAGTTGACGTTGGTCCAGTATGGGCAACAGAAGTCAAATATGCAATAATTAAAGGCCTGAAAGTTGAGGCTGTTGAAGTTGGAAGGGAGCTTGACCAGAGGGATAGGGTAAATTACTACGCTGCTAAACTCAAGAACTGTCAGAATCCAGAAAATGCGGAAAATTTCTTGAACTTTATAAAATCAAAGAAAGCACAGAAGATCTATGAAAAGTATGGATTTGTTCCACATTTCAAATAATTTTTTAATTTTTGCATCAATTGAAGCTGCTCAAAATTCAAAATCAATTTAAGCAATCTCTGCAGCGTGTAACTATGCTGTATAAGAAGGTGGACGTTCCTTTTGAGCTGTACGAAATAGATGTTATCAATGCGAACGATGATAATTTAAAAAAGATTAGTGATGAACTTGGTTTAGCTCTAAGTGTCGATGAAATGAGGAGAATTAAAACTTACTTCGAGAAACTTGGAAGAAATCCATACGATATCGAACTTCAGTCTATAGCACAGGCTTGGAGTGAGCATTGTTGCTACAAGAGTTCAAAATGTTATCTGAAACAGCATTTATTTGACGTTAAGGTTGATTACGTAATCTCTGCAATAGAGGAGGATGCTGGAATTGTAGAATTTGATGACGATTACGCCTACGTTGTTGCACTGGAATCACATAACCATCCTTCGGCGATAGAACCTTATGGTGGGGCAGCTACCGGTGTGGGTGGCATTCTCAGGGATGTTTTATGCATGGGTGCCCAGCCCGTAGCTTTAGTTGATCCTCTGTTCTTTGGAGAACTAAGTACAAACCATGAAGATCTGCCGAGAGGAACGAAGCACCCTCTTTACCTGCTTTCCGGAGTTGTTGCGGGTATAAGAGACTATGGAAACAGAGTAGGTATACCAACAGTTGCAGGAATGGTATTCTTTGACAATTCATATCTAACAAACTGTCTCGTAAATGTGGGATGTGTTGGAATAGTCAGGAAAAACAGAGTTGTTCACAGCAAAGTTGGAGGTGCTGGGGATATATTCGTTCTTGCTGGAGGTTATACGGGAAGAGATGGAATACACGGTGTTACTTTTGCTTCGGCAGAACTCGATGAGAGCAGTGAAGAAGAGTCAAGGAGTGCTGTTCAACTTGGAAATCCAATAATCAAAGAGCCTTTAATTCATGCATGTCTGGAAATAGTTGAAAAGGGTTTACTCACGGGAATGAAGGATCTTGGTGGAGGCGGTTTAAGCTGTGTGATAGGTGAGATGGCAATATCCGCTGGTTTCGGGGCTGAAGTATGGCTTGATAAAGTTCCACTGAAAGAGGAAGGTATGGCTCCTTGGGAAATATGGGTTAGTGAAAGTCAGGAAAGAATGATGCTCACTGTAAGCCCTCAGTACGTTGACGAAGTACTGTACATATTTCAGAAGTGGGATATACCTGCAGTAGTTGTTGGAAGAGTAACTGACAGTAAAAAGCTCAGAGTGTACTATAAAGGATACAAGATATACGACATGGACATAGATTTTGTTGTTGGAGCTGTAGAGTACTGTAGAGATTACAAAGTTAAAGAAGTTGCTGAAGTTGATGAAACAAAATCAGTCCATGATTTTGAAGGATTAATTCTCAGAATGCTCGAACATCCGAACGTTGCAAGTAAGGAATGGATAATCAGACAGTACGACCACCAAGTCAGAGCTTCTACAGTTTTACCGCCCCTACACGGAAAGGCGAATGCAGAAACTCATGGGGATGCTGCAGTAATTAGACCGACAAGTTCTTGGAGAGGGTTAGCTCTAACAGCTGACGTAAATCCTTGGATGTGTAAAGTAAGTCCATTCTGGGGAACTGCAAGTTCATTTGATGAGGTTATCAGAAACTTGGTTGCTGTAAACTCAAAACCCCATAGCTTCGCTGACTGTCTAAACTTCGGAAATCCGGAAAAACCTGAAAGGATGGGTGAGTTTGTTGAATGTGTCAAGGCTCTCGGATGGATGGCAAGAGGTTATCCTCTACCGTGTGTCAGTGGAAACGTGAGTTTCTACAATGAAACCGCACATTCTGCTGTAGCTCCAACACCAACTCTTATGGGTATAGGCATCGTTGAAGATGTCAGATATGTTTTAACATCACACTTTAAGGGTAAGGGAGACATTGTACTCGTTGGAGAAACAAAGAAGGAGTTTGGAGGCAGTCTTTACTGCAAGTTGACGAATCAGAGAAGCACTGTAGTTCCAAAGACATCTCCGGAAAAACTCAGGAACTATGCAAATACAATGCTGGACTCTTTTAAGCAATTCAGAGTTTATGCATGCCATGATTTAAGTGAGGGGGGACTGGCAGTAACTCTCGCTGAGATGTGTATGGGAGGTTTTGGGTGCAAGGTAAAAGCTAATAGCTATGTTTCCCTGTTTTCAGAGTCGAATACAAGGTGGGTTGTGGAAGTTGACTGCGGAGAAGAGTTTGTTAAGTTCTTCACCGAAAAGGGACTCAAGGCTGAGTTAATTGGAGAAAGCATTGGAAATTCGCTGGAAATTTCTGGAATTTCTCTCAGTCTGGAGGAAATCGAGAAAGCTTGGAGAAATGGCTTAATTAGGTACACCGGTTAAGTATTGCAGGGTGAAAACGTGCGAAAGATAAATATTTACTTCTTAGGAACTGCCGGCAGTGGAAAAACTCACCTTCTTGGAGCGTTCTCCGAATGGCTTGATTTTCAGAAAATAGATCATGTAACAGTTAATCTTGATCCGGGAAGTGAAGATATGCCGTACTCGCCCAACGTGGACATCAGAGATTACTTTACCTTAGACGACATTATGCTAAAGTACGGAGTAGGTCCAAACGGTGCACAGATTCTCGGAGCAGATTTGCTTGGGGCAGAAATAGACGAGATAAAGGAGGAGATAGACTATTACGATGTACCCTACGTGCTTATAGACACTCCCGGGCAGATGGAACTTTTCACCTTAAGGAGAAGCAGTGAAATTATTATAAATGCTCTTGGGAAAGACAGTGTTGCTGTTTTTTTGTTCGATCCAGTAATATCCAAAGTACCCGATGGATTTGTTTCAGTGAACTTTTTAATGGCGTCATCTATTTTCAGGCTGAAAATTCCCCACATCCCTGTACTATCTAAATGTGACCTGCTTGGTGATAGAGAGTTAGAGAAGATAAGAAGCTGGAGTGATCCAGATTCGCTTTATTCTGAACTTGGAACGGGTGTTGAGAGAGAAATTTTTTATGTAATCAAGGATTCTGGTTTAATTCACAATCCCGTTCCGGTTTCTGCAAAGGAGGGTTTTGGAATGGAGGATATTTACGACAAAATACAGGAAATATACTATGGCGGTGAAGATATGGACAGAATTCTGTATTGAATTCTGTATCAGTGCGAATTTAAAACTAAATTTTACTGGTATAACCGTAACTTACCATTCTCCATTCTTGCGATTCTGTCCGCAGTTTTTGCATCTTCTTCTATGTGGGTAACATGCACAACGGTAGTCACATCTTTGAGAAGATTGAATATAGCTTCCCTCAGCTCAACTCTTGTTTCTGCATCAATTGCGCTGAATGGTTCATCAAGCAGAATCAACTTTGGTTTAACGGCTAAAGCACGCGCTATTGCAACTCTCTGCTTTTCTCCACCACTTAAAGTGGACGGTAGCCTGTTGAGTAAGTGTTCTATTTTCAGCATTCTTGCGAGTTCAAGAACTTTAGTTTTTATATTGCTGATTTTTCTGATCTTAAGTCCGTAGGCGATATTGTTATAAACGTTCATGTGGGGGAAAAGGACGTAATCCTGATAGACTATGCTTATTCCTCTTTTTTCCGGAGGGCAAAATGTTATATCTTTGCCCACAAGCCTTATTCTGCCGGAATCCGGAGTGTACATTCCTGCTATTGTTTCTAAGAGAAGTGACTTTCCGCTTCCAGTAGGCCCAACTATTGCGAAATGCTCCCCTTTGTAGACTTCGAAGCTAATTCCCTTGAGAGAGAAGTTCTTCATTTTCAGCCAGAGATTATCGACTTCAAGAGCTTTTATCACAACCTCTCACCTCTTTACACACCAAACATGCACCTTTGGCAACTGCAAATTCATCTTTGATAGTTACGATTTCTGTGTTGTAGTATTCAGGCAAGTATTTCTGAACACACTTATCTACAATTTCAACATCCAAATTCATACCGATTCTACCACCGAGAGCAACAACCTCCGGATCAAGAATTCTTATGGCGTTTGCTATGCTTGCACAGAAGTACTCAAAACCTTCAGTTGTGTATATGGTTCCATTTCTTGTTATGTTTTCGGGATCTTTTCCTTCATAGAAGAATGCTCTTCCGCCAAAGTAAGCCTCAAGGTGTCCCTTTTTTCCACAACCGCAAACTCTTCCGTTTTTTGTGACAACAGTATGCCCGATTTCTCCAGCCATACCCATTCCCCTGTATATCTTTCCATCAAAAATTATTCCGCCCCCAACACCGGTTCCAACTGTTATACCGAGTAAGTTTCTGACGCCCAAAGATGTTGCTGCAAACAGAGCAAAGCAGTTTGCATCGTTTTCTATAACTATCCTGATATCCTCACTCCTTAGACGTTCTAAGCATTCAAGTTGCTTCAGATCTGGAAGATTTGGAGCAAAAACAGGTTTTCTTTCTCTTAGCCACACGGCAGCTCCTATACCAATAGCTCTGGCTGTATTTTCTATAGCAAGTCTGTGTAGGTACTCTAAAAAATCTGGTAAGATTTCACTTGTTTTCTTTGTTTCTACGTGATGAAAAATGTTTTTATCTGAATCGTACACAACAACGTCGATGTTTGTACCCCCAACGTCCACGCCAAGTATCATAACATTTTAATGAAACCGTAAGTTTATCACGATTTTGTTTGTTGAGGCTAAGTGTATTTAAATAAAGCAAAAGCTACTGCAGCCACTCCAACAGCAATCATGGTTATTACATAAGTTGATTTTAACGGAGTGAAAAATAAAGGATACAGAAGGTAGGCAAGCATTACCGTTACAAATGCAACTCCTGCATACTGAATTTTTTTTCCTTCAATTATCTGAGCAAAGCAGAAAAGTACCACTATTAAAGCCAAGGATGGGGTGGGTTGAGGCTTCATTATCGAGACTATGGACTTTGCAAGTTTCTCGAAACCGAGCACGTACAATGCATTTATAAACGAGTTGTAGAGAGGTGTGCTTGGAAAAATTTTTGGAAATATAATAGCTATAAGTAAACCAAAAAATTCAAAACTAAAAGGATTTTTTTCTGTAAACATAGTAAAAATCGGTATGAGTGAAATGGGTATTAAAAAAACTGGGTTGATTAAAGAGGATATAGGAGTTGCGGAGAAAGACAGATAGGCAAAAAAGAATGCAAGTTCAGCACTTGCCAGACTTACAAGTTTCCATCCAGCCATCTTTTTTCTTTTGTTAAGTTTAACTTCCTCAGTTTTTTCAATATTGTTTTTAATTGATACAGAAACCACTTAAATCACCATACAGCAAGAGGTTTGTTAACGTCAAATTCCACACAGTTACAACAGGCTCGTAGCTTGCTAACTGACTTCCTTCTCGCAACATCCATGATTGCTCCGGAAAACCCATGATCTAATCCCTTTAAAGCTATAACCTGAATCGGTATTAGCTTTGACAGTTTAAGTATTTTTTCAATTCTCATCCTCTCAGCTCTTGTTATTATAATTAGCAGAGGCTTGTAAAGTAAAATCATTTTTTTACATTTCTCTAAGGCATCTTCTATGTTCTCTCTACCACCCTCAACCTCAAGCAGAGATTTACTTATTCTCTTAAACTGCCTGCTGCCAACATCTGGGTGTATCATTCTTGCATCCCCAACAACGTATAGTCCAACTTTATGTCCCCTCGTTGTGTAGTAGTAAGCCAAACCATTGGCAGCCTCCACAGCAGACTCCAAGTAATTTTTGACTGTAGTTCCATGCAGCATGTAGGGATTTGAGTCTAAGAAGATCCAGACAGCTTTTTTACCCTCAACTTCGTACTGATTTACCATCATTTTACCCCTTCTTGCTGTTGCTTTCCAGTTAACGAACTTTATTGAATCTCCCGGCATGTACTCTCTGATCTCCCTAAAATCTGTGCCGGGGACACCAATCTTTGCTATGTCTATTCCGGGAATTGGAGATTTTGCCTTTCCCCTGATTTCTCTGACTTTCTTTATTTTTGGCAGTTTGTGTTTGACCTCAACCAATACCGAAGATCTAACAATTCCTCTTTTAACAAAAGTCTGGCTGAAATTCTCCAACTCGTATTCAAGCTTATTTAGTGAATATATACCTCTTTTTGTGGCTTTCGCTTTGTAATTAATTTTAACAAGTCTTCTGCCTAAAACGAACACTTCTTTAAAGTTTGATCCATAGACAAGTTCAAAATATTCAGGAAGTGTGTGTCTAATCCTGACTATACCCATACCTTTCAGGTCGACAAGTATACTTACAGAAAGATTTTCTCCGACTGAAATTTTTTCATCCCAACTTTCCCTGACGATTTTTACCCTCATTCCGGAGGGAATTATCAATAGAATAGCCGGAATTATTGCTAACTTTATTAATACCGGTGATGTGAGAATTATCCCAGTTAATATAAGGTATAAAGATGTTTTAACGAGCAAAGCTCCTGCCTTCCTCATCACCTTTGGGCACCTCTACCTCCTTCAAAACATCCTCTACAACAACCTCAGGTCTTATACCCTCAACAGCTCTCTCTATTTTTAGAATTATTCTGTGTGCAAGGGCATCAACAGCAACGAGCTTTACATCGTCAGGTATAACGTAGTCTCTGCCGTCCATTGCTGCAAGCGCTCTCGTTATCTTTAGCAGAGCTAAGCCACCTCTTGGACTTGAGCCAACATCGACATATTCGTGATTCCTTGTAGCTCTCACAAGCTCTGATATATACCTCAGAACACTCTTTCCAACATAAACAGATGATTCAACGAACTCCTGCATTCTCCTGAAAGTTGATAGAGTTACACATGGAGAGATGTCTTCTGTTGGGTCATCTTTTTTCCATTCTATTCTTCTCTCAAGTATTTCCATTTCCTCCTCGACACTTTCTGGATAGCCGGGGCATAGACGAAGCATAAACCTGTCAAGCTGGGCTTCGGGTAGAGGATACGTCCCCTCTTGTTCTATTGGATTTTGCGTTGCAATTACGAAAAATGGAGGCTCCAAGAAATGGGTCTCTCCCTCTATTGTTACTTGTTTTTCCTCCATAGCCTCAAGCAGTGCTGCCTGTGTTTTTGGAGGGCTTCTGTTTATTTCATCAGCTAACAGCACGTGAGTGAATATCGGTCCCTTAACAAGTTCAAAGTTTCCCGCCCTGAATATCTTTGTTCCGGTTATATCCGCAGGGAGTAAATCCGGTGTAAACTGTATTCTGTTGTACTTGGCTCCTATAGCTCTTGCAAATACCTTTGCAAGAAGTGTTTTACCCAATCCGGGATAATCCTCAAACAGCACGTTTCCATTTCCAAGACTTGCTGCAAGCATTTTTTTCACTATTAAACTGTCTCCAACGTAAACGTTACAAACCGTTTTTATTATGTCTTCACACGTACTTCTAAACTCCGATGGACTCATAATAACGTTTTCAATTTTCATAATTCCACCTCTTCTATATTTTTGCCAAGATTTTTCAAAATTGCTTTTAATACTCTCTTTCTTCTACTCACGTTTCTTTTTTCAGTTATAACCTTCTCCCATGGAAACGAAAGAATTGGGGTAGTAATATCGCAGTAATTAACAACCGGGTAAATTGCTTCTGCCAATTCTTTTTCATTATAACCAGCGTCGAGTAGAGCTTTTGAAATACAGGCTACGAGAATTGCTTTATCACCATATCTGACAAAGTTATTTGCAGCACTGTCCAGATTAACTATCAGTTCATCGTATCTTTTTGTAATAAGCTGTGAGTGGGGTTCCAAGTAAAGTTCGTCCCACTCCGGCTTAAACTTCCTAAAAGCAAGAAATGCTGCCAGAGCCAGAAAAGCCCACTCTGTAAAGTCGAACAATCCCCCTTTCAGGTACGGTTTTGCGAGTTCTATTACTGCTACTGCCAACAACGCAAGCACTATGTAGGCTCTTGAGGCTGATATTCCCCTTGCAATAACTCCTTCGAATCCGAAAGCCAGTGAAGTAAGAGCCAAGTAGATGAGTACTGCTGCCAGTACAGTAGCTATAAAGCTGTTGTATTGATAAGATATAGCATAAAATGATATAGCAGCCAGAACAAAGCCAACACACGACGTTACGTGTCTTTTTGGCAAATCTGATACAACTATCGCTATGGATAACAGCAACATCAACAAATAAAACTTATTTAACATTATCGGGTAGTACATTTGTAAGTTAAATAACAATATATCCGAAATCATATAAAGGGCTATAGCCACAAAAAAAGGTCTCAGAAACCGAAGTTTACCCCTCATCAAAATTCCAGCGAGCAAGAATATGTAAACCACGATCAGATTTGATGGTGATACTTCTACCAGTACACTGCCAAAGTAAACTGTCTGGTGAGTTAATATCCAGTACAGTGATACAAACACTACTGTCAGAACTGCTATACTAATCAACATTCCTGACACCTCTCAGAGTAAACTTAAGTACTCCAACTTTCGTTTTTACCTCTTTTTTGATTATCTTCCTGCATAACCTGTAAAATCTAATTAAGTCCTCCCTGCTTCCGTCTTCTCTGTCTCCATACCTGTTAGGCTCGAAAAAGGAAAGAATCTCCTCTCTTAGTTCAGTATTGACTTCAAGTGCGCTTAGTATTTCCCTTACAGTAGCATCCTTCATGTTTCTTCCCGTTCTCTTTTCGCAGAATTCCACAACATCTTCAAATATCTTTGCAAGTGCTCTCCAGAATGGTAGGACGAAGAAAACAATTTTTTCTCTCTCCATAACCTTACCTTTCTCATTGAGCACCTCTGCAACAAACTCGTGTTCTCCAATATCAGGACGGGATGTATAGGTGTATTTATTTTCCCCAGAACCTACATTCTTACCATCAACGCTGATTTTAACTATTCCTTCTCCACTGACATCTATCCTGACATCATCTCTTGGTAACCATACTGGTGGAGGAATATAATCTATATTTAAAGTTTTCTTTTTTCTGAGTTTTAACCCAATGATAACA
Source organism: Archaeoglobus sp. (assembly GCA_003978865.1). Lineage (GTDB taxonomy): Archaea > Halobacteriota > Archaeoglobi > Archaeoglobales > Archaeoglobaceae > WAPX01. The sequence continues at coordinate 23,821 of QNXS01000056.1, forward strand.
AGTAATGGTAGAGGTAGAAGGTATATCCAGAAAGGCAGTGGTTTGCTGACCTTAGCTTTTGACGGCAGATGTGTTTCATC
>QNXS01000057.1 GCA_003978865.1 Archaeoglobus sp.
TGAAAAAAAGACTTTGAAACATTCAAAGCTGGAAAGATAAAAGCTGGGGAGATACTATCAAAATAAACTCCAGCAGGCTTAAAGATGCTAAGACGTAAAGGACAAGTTGAAAAGAGTGAGAAGAAACTGAAGCTGAAAGCTAACAAAACGATTTACAGCTTTGCATCAGGCTTCCTTTGGTTTCCAATTCGCTTAGCGACTTTCTATATCTCTTTCAGCTTCTCCTTGAATTTCTACTTCTCCACTTTTAGTTTGAAGATTTATTCGAGATTAAGTTCTTCTAAACTTCTATTGTTTTCCTTGAGCTTCATTAAATTGGTTGAATAAATTAGTTAAATAATATAAATTGTTGAATAATACTGAATAAATAATAAATACTGAATAATACTCTCGGAAGATTTAAAAATTAAGAAATTGTTTATGTAGTGTTTATGGCACAAGCCTGTTCCTATCTCTCGGAAACAGAACGCCCTCCCTTATATTTTTCAAGTTTAGCATAGCCATAAGCAGCCTATCCGCTCCCAAACCCCATCCAGCGTGGGGCGGCATTCCGTAGCGGAAAGATTCAATATAAAAGCCAAAGCTATCAATACTCATTCCACACTCCTCAATTCTCTTAACAAGCAGATTGTAGACGTGAATTCTCTGTGCACCACTGGCAAGCTCTATGTAACCTTTCATGAGGTCAAAACTTTTACATATTTCAGGTTTATCTTTGTATGGCATCGCGTAAAATGGCTTTGATTTAGTAGGCCAGTCGACTATAAAGTAGAACTCAGGCATATCTTCAGATATCAACTTTAAAGCAGGAGTGCTTATATCCTCTCCCCACGGAATGCTTTCTCCCTTTCTCTCTGCAATGTTCAGTGCTTCATCGTAACTCAGCCTCTTAAAGGGAATTTTTGGAGTTTCTAATTCTATTCCAAGCCATTTTAGATATCTACTACAGCTTTCGCTCACATCTTCATAAACCCTCTTTATAAGCCTTTCAAGAATGTTCATAACGCCCTCATGGTCTATGAAACTTGCCTCTATATCTATAGAAACTGCCTCGTTCAAGTGTCTAACAGTGTTGTGCTCCTCAGCTCTGAAAATTGGACCGATCTCAAAAACTCTTTCAAGCCCTGCTGCCATCAACACCTGTTTGTAGAGTTGAGGACTTTGATTCAAGAAAGCTTCCTTCTCAAAGTAGCTTATTGGAAACAGTTCAGTCCCACCTTCAGTGGCTGTGGAAACGATCTTTGGTGTATTTACCTCTATAAATCCTTCCTCACACAGGAACTCTCTAACGCTCTTAAGTACGCAGTGTCTTATCCTGAATATTGCTTGAATCTTGGGTTTTCTTAAGTCAAGATACCTGTGATCAAGCCTAGTATCGAGTTCGGCTGGAACTTTCTCAGCTACATCAAGAGGTAGAGGGGCATCAGCCTCGTTTAGAATAACGAATTTTTGGGGTACTATCTCATAACCTCCCGGTGCTTTTGGTTCAGCCTTTACAGTTCCAATAACTTCTATAACACTCTCCCTGTGCACTTTCTTTACAGTTTTGAATACATCAGTATCTACTTTTTTTCTTGGGACGGTAACTTGGATAAATCCTTCCCTGTCTCTCAGAATTACAAATACGATTCCTCCGTGATCTCTGATCTCATGTACCCAACCATACAGTTTTACTGTTTTTCCAATATCGCTATCTCCTATTTCTGCTGTGTACTTTCTAATAACTTCAAGCATACCATCATCTTTATCTTTTTTATTTCTCAAGCCTCTCAAGCCTCCTTTTAATTGAGATTGCATGATAGCTTAAGCCCTCAGCTTTTGCAATTCTAACAACACTATCTCCAAGCATTTTTACACCATCTTCTCTTAACTGCTGAAACGTTATGGACTTCATGAATGTTTCGACGCTCAAACCGGAATACATCCTCGCATAACCGGCAGTTGGAAGTATATGGTTTGTACCCGATGCATAATCTCCAAAAGCAACACCACTCCATTCTCCCAAAAAAACGCTTCCGGCATTCTTCACTTTGTTAATTGCCTTCTCCGCTCCATCAAAAACAAGTTCTAAGTGTTCGGGAGCAAATTTATTTGAGATTTCCAGAGCCTCATCAATTGAAGAAACAACGGCTATTTTCAGGTTGTCAACATTCTGTTCATCAGCAAATTTCTTAACCAGATTGGCAACCTCCCTTGCAACTTTCTCCGAAGTTGTAAGCAGAACAGCTACTGCCATTGGATCATGCTCAAGCTGTGCAAGGCAATCTAAAGCTATCAATTCTACATCCGCACTTTCATCGGCAATAACAAGTATTTCTGATGGTCCAGCAGGCATATCCACAGCGACATCCTTGGATACGAGTATTTTTGCCGCTGTAACGTAAACATTTCCCGGTCCAGCTATTTTTAATACTGGTTTTATTGTTTCAGTTCCGTAAGCCATTGCAGCTATAGCCTGAGCACCCCCGACTCGGTATATTTCGTGAACACCGGCCAGATCGCAGGCAACTAAGGTTAGCGGATTAACCCGTCCATTTCCCGATGGAGGCGTACAAACAACTATTCTCTCAACTCCTGCTATGCTTGCGGGAATTCCAGCCATTAAGGCTGTTGAAGGATAGCTCGCTCTACCACCGGGAACGTAAAGTCCGACACTCTCCAATGGTACGTACTTTTTCCCTAAAACATAGAAATCAAAGTCAACAAACAAGTCCTGAGGAGACGTTATAGAATGAAACTTTTCTATATTTCTTTTTGCCAGTTCAAGAGCGTCCACAAGATCATCATCAACAAGCTCGTAAGCTTCATCTATTTCATCATCACTCACTTTAATTGATTTTAGTTTAACTTTATCAAATTTTTCAGTAAACTCAATTAGAGCCTCATCACCTCTGTTTTTCACAGCCTCGATTATTGGTTTTACCCTGTCGATGAAACTGTCGAGAGACATCTTTCTGTTTATTCTGAGTATGTCTTCCACCGCTACAATGCTCACCATGTGTTTTTCCTGTAAGGGTATCAAATTATAATTCTTTCTTTCGATAGTTAAAGTAGTTAAAGTCTTCAGTAGTGTCAAGTTAACGCTCCAGTATAGTCATGAAATTCTTTAACCAGTCTTGACAGAGTCATCAAACCAACAGGAAAAATTTTTCAGTTTTCAATTATCAGATCAAGAGTATGAATATGAAAGTTAAGATAGCTAAGATAGCCTTGGCGTGCACACTATGCCTGCTATGCTGTTGTGTTAGCCAAAATCCAGTTCAGATTAAAAATGCCGGAAAAATTAACGTTAGTTTGCCATTTCATAGATTTCCAGACAAGTATACGTGCAAGGGTGAAGATATATCACCACCAGTGAGCATAAAAGGAGTAAAAAATGCTAAAAGCTTGGCTATTGTTATGATAGACTTGGACGCTCCGAAGGGAATTTTTGTTCACTGGGTCGCATGGAATATACCCGCAAACGTAACTTACATACCACCTGCCATACCAAAAAAACCGGTTGTGGAGAAGCCCGTAAAAATGGTGCAGGGAAGAAATGACTTTGGAAATGTAGGTTATGACGGTCCATGTCCTCCTTTCGGTACGCACAGGTACGTTATTAGGGTTTACAGTCTGAATTGCTGGCTCAACCTAAAGCCGGGAGTTAGTGCTAACACACTTTATAGAGCTATGAATGGGCATGTTGTTCAGATAGGGTCTTTCACAGCAACGTACCCTTAAGGGGTAAGAAATGAAGGTAGAATTAAGGGAACAATTAAGTGAACTAATTAAGCTACATCCCCTTGTTGCTGAATGGTTCTACTCAAAATACAGAGAACTCAGTCCACCCCAGAAATTTGCTTTAAAAGAGGTAGTCAGGGGTAAAAATATACTCATTTCATCCCCGACAGGAAGTGGAAAGACGCTTGCTGCATTTCTTACGGCAATAAGCAGACTTGTAGAATATGCAGAAAAAGGAGAGCTTAAAGACAGAATTTATGTTGTTTACGTTTCTCCTCTTAGAGCATTGAACAACGACATACAGAGAAACCTTGAGGAACCTCTGACAGAGATATACAAGCTTGCCAGCAGGAAGGGTATTAAATTGCAGAAGATAAGAGTTGGGGTTAGGACTGGTGATACAGATTGTAGAGAGAGAAGCAGACAACTTAGAAAACCACCCCATATACTCATAACCACTCCTGAGACACTTGCAATAGTTCTATCAAGCCCAAAGTTTGCAGAAAATCTGAGAAATGTCATGTACCTGATAGTAGATGAAGTTCACGCTCTTGCAGAAAATAAGAGGGGTTCTCATCTAACACTTTCCATGGAAAGGTTAGAAAACATTCAGGAAGGAAAAATGCTCAGAATAGGCTTATCAGCAACAATAGCTCCACTTGAAGAGGTTGCAAAGTTTTTGGCTGGATATGAAAACGGTAAAGAAAGGGAATGCGTCGCAGTTGATGTTACGTTCTCCAAACCTATGGAAATTAAAGTTATCACTCCCGTAACAGATTTCTTCACAACTACTGCTGAGGAAACTGGCGAGAATCTTTACAACACTATTGCTGAACTCGTTAGAAGAGCAAAAACAGCTTTGGTATTTACAAATACTCGGAGTGCAACAGAGAGAGTAGTTTACCAGCTAAAAAAGAGGTTGCCAGAATGGAAAGACGCAATAAAAGCACACCACTCATCTCTGTCGAGAGAGGTCAGACTCGATGTTGAGAACGAGTTAAAAACTGGAAAGTTAAAGTGTGTTGTTAGTTCTACAAGTCTTGAACTCGGAATAGACATAGGCTACATAGATCTTGTCATTCTCATAGGTTCGCCAAAGAGTATAAACCGGGCTCTTCAGAGAATTGGGCGAAGTGGACATAGAATGCACGAGGTTAGCAGGGGTAGAATTGTTGTTGTTGATCAGGATGACCTTATTGAGTGCACAGTTCTTGCAAAGGAAGCTATGGATAGAAAGCTGGACAGGATAAAAATACCTCAAAAACCGCTTGATGTTCTGTGCCAGCACATCGTTGGTATGGCAATAGAGAAGAAGTGGAAGATTGATGAAGCACTAAAAGTTGTAAGATCTGCTTATCCCTACAGAAATCTGAGCAGAGAGGAATTTTTAAGTGTTTTGAGGTATCTGGCAGGAAAGTACACAGTACTTGAGGAGAAAAATGTTTACGGAAAAATATGGCTTGATGAGGAGAGTGGAGAATTTGGCAGGAGAGGAAAACTTATAAGACCAATATATTATATGAATGTTGGAACTATACCGGATGAAGTTGCTATTAAAGTAATTACAAAAGACGGAAAGTTTGTAGGAAAAGTTGAGGAAGAGTTTGCTGAGAGGCTTGTTAAGGGTGATATTTTTGTTCTTGCAGGCAGAACTTTCAAATTTTTGCATTCTAAGGGTCTGCAGCTTGTTGTGGAGGAGGTGGAGGGTGAAAAACCAACAGTTCCAAGTTGGTTCTCTGAACAGTTACCCCTCAGCTATGATTTGGCTCAGAGAATTCAGGAATTTAGAAGTTTTATAGCGTCTGCTCTTGACTCAATAAACCCGGCGTACTTAGCAAGTCTATATAATTTAGATGTCAAAGCTGCAAAGGCGATACTCAGCTACTTCGAAAAACAGAGAAATTTCTCAGTAATTCCTACTCGGGATATAGTTCTTGTTGAAGCTTTTGAAGATGAGGAATTTGTTTTAGTCTTTCATACTTTGGTTGGTAGGAGAGCTAACAGTGCTCTTGCGAGAGTTTTTGCATATAGGGCTGGAAAGATCTGTAAAAGGAACGTTAGAATAGCCTTCAACGATAATGGGTTTATGTTAAGACTCCCCTCTCCGATTGAAGAAAGGGAGTTAAAAAATCTGTTCAGAGTGAGTGAGTTTAAGGACGATCTGGAAAAAGCTCTGGATAGGACTGAAATTATGAAAAGAAGATTTAGACATGTTGCTGTCAGGAGCTTTATGATACTCAGAAAGTATATGGGTAGAGAAAAAAGTGTCTGGAGACAGCAACTCAATGCGGAGATACTGCTAAACTTAATAAAGAAAACAATGCCCGACTTTCCAGTGTTGAGAGAAACTTACAGAGAGATTATGGAGGATTCGATGCACGTGGACGAAGCTTTAGACTTCCTGAGGAGCATAGAAGATGGGAGAAGAAAAATAGTGTTCAGAATGGTTCCAAGTCCAAGCCCGTTTTCGTTCAACCTGTACATAATGAGTGATGAGGATGCTGTACTAATGGAGGACAGGAAGAAAGTGCTGATGGAATTGCATGAGAAAGTTCTGAAGTTCTCATCATCATCTAAAGTTTAGTTACTTAGTTTAGTTATTCAGTTTAATTAGTTTAATTATTATGTTATAAAAAATTTATATTAAAGCTTAGCCCGCCTGAGGAGATAGTATTGACTGAAGTTTTTTCTGTATCTCTGCAAGCCTATCCTTCAACCGATCTTCCTGTCTTTTCAGAGTGTTTATTCTAACTTCATACGTCTCTTTTCTTTCTTCAAGCTCTTTCACCACATCTTCTTTACTAGATTTTACGAGCACGTTTCCAACTACTTTAAACACCGGATCATCATCTGCAATCTTCTTTACTTCTTCAAGAGCGTCGTTAGTTTCTTTAAGCAGTCCTTCTACCTGTATTCTCTGGGCAATTACTGCCTGCAACTGTTGCTGAACCTGCTGCATCTGAGCCACCATATTTTGAACCTGCGGAGGGAGCTCACCCATAGCCATCACCTCTTTAACATGCTTATTACATTTATTGTATCTACACACACTTTTATTAACCTAAGCCAGACATTTACCTTGGTTCTCAAAGACGAAAGGCTGTCTGCCTGAAACCTTAGCGTGAGCGTGTTGCCATCTAAATAAAGTTTTGCATCTTGAACAGCTTCAACGCTTAGAGCTTCATAAATAATTTTTACGTTCTCATCTGCTACCAATTTTACACTGAATCCACCTTTCACGGGATATCAACCTCGCAACTAATTTATTGTTATATTTCAGCTCAAAAATGAGTTTTTCATCTCTTCTTCTTACAAAAACACTTTTGGGGCTTGAAATAGAAATCGCCACTTTTCTGGAAAATTTCTCGTTGGCACTCAGAGAGTTAAAGTAACTCAAACAGTACACATTAAATGGTAGTTTTCCAAAAAATACTGGCGTCTCTCTACCGACCTTAACTTTGTTTGTTTCGCCGAGTGTAAATTTCAGGCTGAATGCAACTTCTCCAGAATTATATATTTTGAGAATTCCGGGATTTCCCTTCACTTCCTGAATTATTGCAAAGTTAGCGTCAAATTCCTTTATAGATGTTTTTCCCCTCTGAACATAGTACCAGTTAAAGAATCTTGCCAAAATTTTTGCAAGCCTTCTGGTTCTCTTTCCGGGTTTCCTTGATGTGGTGAGTATCATACTCTAAATACTCTACATACTCTAAATACTACTCCACATACTCTACTAAATCATTAAATTTTAACATTTACTTGTGAACGAAAACAGGTACTCTTGCTCTTCTTGTCACGACATCGGTTGTACTGCCAAGAATTACACCTTCTATGAAGCTAAGACCTCTTGATGCCATTGCAATCATTGTAGCATTTTCCTCCTCCGCCGTTTTGAGTATTACTTTGTGTGGTGTACCTCTTTTTATTAGCAGTTTAACATCTATTCCCGCATTTCTTAACTCCTCTTTAATTTCATCAAGAACTCTTAACTCCGCACTTTCGCTTCCTTCCTCAACGTGCAACAGAACTACATTTCTTCCTCCAGCAATGGCTCCCGCCTTTACATATTCTACAACTTTGGATGAGTGTTCAGATAGGTCGTGAGCATACAGTATCTTTTTGAACATTCTAAAATTACTTTTCCCCTTCACTAACAGCACAGGTCTGTCAGCTTTTCTTATAACACCCTCACTAACACTTCCCAATAAGATTTCCTTCAATCTGCTTTTTCCTCTCGAAGCCACCATTATCAAAGATGCATTCTCCTTTTTCGCGGCTTCAACTATCTCACCGACTGGATCTCCTACCGGTATCGGGTAAACAAATTTAGCTTTTACTCCACACTTCTCAGCTTTCTTTACGAGATCTTCAAGCTCTTTTACACTCTCTTCCTCCTGCATTTCTACCCATGCATCTATGTCAAAGCCCGCAACCGCTCCAAACTTGGTTATGTTTATCACTCTGATAAAGATTGCTTCTTCCATTCCAGCTTTTTTTAACTCATCAAGATAGCTCAGTGTTGAAAGCGAATATTCTGAGAAATCTACAGCAATCATTACTTTCCTGAAACACATACCTGCTGGTGATTTTTCAAATATTAAGTTTTTGTGGAATAGCTATGCTCTTAATAACATCATATACATCTAAAATTATTCAAGTTATTCAAGCTTAAATTAAAATATAGCTTAAAATTAAAATATAAATAAACATGCAGTCAAACTTTACCCTTTAACAGTTCCTTGCCCTCTTCCACTACTATTCTACAGGGTGTTGGCATCTTCTGAGATGCCCTGTTCAAAGCAGTTTTGGCAATTTCAAAGAATTCCGGCTTTGTCCATATACTCATTATCTTAGTTCCGGGAAAAACCCTTGCTGCTAAGCCAACAGGTTTTCCAAACGCAGCCCTCATTCCCTGTGAAATTCTGTCGGCTCCAGCACCAACAGCCATTCTATGCTCTCTCAGTATATGGTGTGGATATATCCTAACTTTTAGAAAGTAATTACTGCTTCCAGCCCTTCTTGATATGAATTTGTTTGCCACTATACGTGCTGCTTCAAGTGCCGTATCTCTCACTTGAACGCCTTCTTCTGCCACAAGCGTCAGCTTTATAGGAAACTCCGCTTTTTTGTTGCCCATCTCAAATTGCCTCAGTCTTATTCCGGGTACTCCATCAATATACTCTTTTCTTGTGTAAGGTCTCTCCAGTCTTCTGAACATTCTTGCTGGTTTTTTTGCCAACATCAACACCTCCTAATTCAGGTGAATTCCAGTTAAATGACACTTCCAGCCTTTGAGGCTATTTAAACGTTCCCCCCGAAACACTGAAAGACCTGTAAAGCAGACCCAATATTGCCAGAATTAAAAGTGCTACTGTAAATATGGCTGAAACTATTGTTGCATGTTTGTCATTCAGATTCCTTGCATTTTTTATACCGTACTTCCAAAACAGAAACTGCCATGCAAGCACTGCCAGACTGAGTATTGAATTTGCTGTGTAAAATACACTGTTCTGTAAAGCTGAAATTCCAATTAGCTCAACTAACTTTGCTTCGTTTATCGCTATGTAGCATTTAAACGGAAAAACAACTATTGATGGTATAAAAGAATAAGCCACAACTTTAACAGTGTCTCTGAACTTTCCTTTACCTCCAAAAATGGATGATAAAGCAAAAAGAATTGCTGAATCTACAATCCAGCTGATGATGACTGACAGCGGTGCAAACACGATTGAAAGTCTTACAAGCTGTGAAGCTGCTCTCGCAACTTCCAAATTTTTTTTCATCAAGGTTATGTATACTGCACGGGAAAGAGGTTTTGAGGTTATGTAAGCATTTACTGCTGTCAGAATCGATGCAACAATTACGACAGTTAAACCTCTCCAAATTGCTCTGTTCTGTTTAACCTCATCCCTAAGAAAGTTATCTGGATTAAAAAGTAAATCAAAGACACCCATAAAATACCCAGACAGCAGAAAGTTATTAACTTTATCCATATCTAAACATCTTTATACACAACCAAACACAGTTTGTGGACGATGAGGTTCAAGCATTTAATTTCAATAGATGATCTTTCCAGAGACGATGTGGAATACATACTCAACCTCGCAGAGAAGTTCCTTAGAATAGCTAAAGGAGAAGAAAGAGCTACACCACTTGAGGGAAAACTACTTGCAAACCTGTTTTTTGAGCCATCAACGAGGACAAGAATGAGTTTTGAAGTTGCAATGAAGAGACTTGGTGGAGAAGTAATAAATATGACAGCGCAGGAAGCAAGCAGTGTTGCAAAGGGAGAAACTCTTGCAGATACAATAAAAGTTGTTTCTAAGTATGCAGATGTAATAGTTCTCAGGCATCCCCTCGAAGGGGCGGCAAGATTTGCCGCTGAACACTCTGATGTGCCAGTTATAAACGCAGGAGATGGAGCGGGTCAGCATCCAACTCAAACTCTGCTCGATCTGTATACAATAAAAAAAGAATCAAATCTTAAAGGTTTAAAAATAGCTCTGATGGGTGATCTAAAATATTCGAGAACTGTACACTCTCTGATAAAAGCTCTAACTCTTTTTAATGCTAAAATTTACCTCATAAGTCCCCCATCCCTTGCCCTACCTGAAGAATTTCTTGAGGAAGTAAGGAGCATGACAGATGTTGAAGAGGTCAATCTCGAGGATGTAATACGCGATATAGATGTACTTTATGTGACAAGAATACAGAAAGAAAGATTTCCGGATGAGGAAGAATACTTCAAGGTAGCAGGAAGTTATAAAGTTGATGCAGAAATTCTAAAAAAAGCAAAGAAAAACATGATAGTAATGCATCCTCTACCGAGAGTTGATGAAATAGATGTATCCGTGGATGAAACTCACTATGCAAAGTACTTTCAGCAAACATTCTACGGAGTTCCAGTAAGAATGGCAATACTATACGAGTTACTTTTAGAAAAATTTGAAATTTGAGGTGATACTATGGACTCTGCAAAAGAAGGTAGCTTAGCTGTAAGCAAAATCAAGTGCGGAACGGTTATAGACCATATAAATGCAGGAAAGGCTTTGCTTGTTCTAAGAATACTCGGAATTAAACCGGGATGCAGTGAAAGAGTTCTTATAGCTATGAATGTTCCAAGCAAAAAAATGGGAAAAAAGGATATAGTAAAGGTTGAGGGAAAATACATAGGAGAAAAAGAGCTTGATAGAATAGCTTTAATTTCCCCAAATGCAACAATTAACCTAATTGATGAGTACGAAGTCAGTGAAAAGAGAAGAGTTGAACTACCATCAACTGTTGAAGGGATTCTTACATGTCCAAATAAAAATTGTATAACTAACAGCAAAGAACCAATAAAAAGTAAATTCCATATAAGAAGAAGTGGAGAAAGTGTTAGGGCGGTATGTCACTACTGTGGCAGAAAAATATACGAACTTGACAAGTACGTTGTTTAATGTTTAATGTGAATAAATCCTGAATTACAAACCAGTTCTAATATTACAACCAAGCTTCAACAAATCATTAAGCTAAGGGGGAAAATTGGCTTAAAAGAAGGGAACAAAATAGCAGAGCTAATCGTGTCTTTGATGGTAAAAATAAAAATGGTAAAAATAAAACACTACTAAAGTCTTTAAGAAGGGATTTGCCGAATAATAGAAACACCAAAAACTTCATAAAACCCAGATGATCTGGGTAAGATAGGGCCCGTGGCTCAGCTTGGTTAGAGCGCTCGCCTGATAAGCGAGAGGTCCGGGGTTCAAACCCCCGCGGGCCCATATAACGTTTTTGCCTGCTTCAACTCTAAATCAATCTACTTTCTTCTCTCTCCTAACTCTTTCAGCGTAATCTATCGCTGCATCAAAACCAAAATTTTTAAATGCAATGCAAGCAATCATACCACGATGCATCTCACACAGAATTTGAAACTTGATTTATCTGCTACAGTAGTTTGCTATTTTAGCTGGAGCTTTAGCTATTTTGGTTTCTAAATTGTTTTTTTAAGTAGGTTCCCATTTAGGGGGTGTCTCTATGCTTGATGTTGGCAAAAAAAGGCGTTTGAGAAGGATTATGCCCGAAGAAAAAACATTGATAGTACCAATGGACCACGGGGTCAGCTGTCCAGTAGAAGGAATTAATAAAATAGACAGCATACTTAAAAAGATAGATCGCTTAGCAGATGCTGTAGTTTTACACAAGGGTGCTGTCAAGAACTCAAAATACATAGAGTCCATGGACACAGCTTTGATAGTTCATCTCAGTGGATCAACACACTACCATGCCAACGACAAAGTTCTCGTTTGCTCTGTTGAGAAAGCAGTATCTCTTGGAGCTGACGGTGTCAGCATTCACGTGAACATAGGAAGTAACAATGAATGCGAACAGTTGAGAGATGCCGGAATTATTTCCGAAATATGCGACAGTTACGGAATGCCACTACTGGCAATGATGTATCCGAGGGGTAAAAACGTTGAAGTTAACACTGAAAGCGTCAAACATGCTGTGCGAGTAGGATACGAGCTTGGAGCCGATATAGTAAAGACTTGCTACACCGGAACTGCCGAAAGTTTTGCAGAGGTTGTTGAATACTGCGACGTACCTGTTGTTGTTGCAGGAGGCAGTAAGAAAAGTTTAGAGGAGCTTCTTGAGGAGGTTAGATGTGCAGTACTCGCAGGAGCTTCCGGAGTCGCAGTAGGAAGGAACGTATTTCAGGCTGAAAAACCAGAGGAGATAGTAAAAAATTTAAGACGTGTGATACATAATAGCACAACCAAAATGGAGGTCCTTTATGAAGGAAATCTGGCTGTTGACAAAGGGAGATAACTGGAACGAAGTAAAGGAGCAGGTAAAAGATGCAATAGAGATAGGCTTCACGGGAGTTGTTGTTGATGAAGCCTACGCTGAGAAAGCTAAAAAACTTGGCAGAATCGGTGTTGTTGCAAGAAGAGGAATGAGGGGAAAGATAGACGGTAAAGATGCATACTTCATAAACATCACATCTGCAGACGAGCAACTTAAAGCAATAGAGTTATCTTCAGATGCATCGTATCTTTTTCTCCAGTTCTCGGACTGGAGGATAATACCACTTGAAAATCTTATAGCAATGAAAAAGGGGGCGAGATTGATTGCGGAAGTAAAGAGTCTTGATGATGCTAATGTTGTTCTAACAACCCTCGAAAAAGGAGCAGATGGCATAGCTGTTAGCAGTGATGTTGGCAGGGAAGGTATGCTTGAGTTTTACAGAGCTGTTGCTGAGGAGGCGGGAAAACTCAATCTTAAAAGCGCTGTTATTGAAGAGGTGAGACCGCTCGGGGTTGGAGAAAGAGTGTGCGTAGATACTGTAACGATTATGAATGTTGGAGAGGGTATGCTCGTTGGAAGCAGTGCCGGATTCATGTTTCTTGTTGGGAGTGAAAGTGAAGAAAGTGAGTACGTTGCATCCAGACCTTTCAGAGTTAACGCAGGTTGTGTTAGTGCTTACGTTAAGGTGGGAGACAAAACAAAGTACTTAGCCGAACTTAAGGCAGGGGATGAGGTGGAAGTAATCAGACACGACGGAAACGTTAGGAAAAGCTATGTTGGCAGAGTAAAGATTGAAAGAAGACCTCTTGTTTTGATAAGAGCGAGGGCTGGAAATTACGAGGGAACGGTAATACTGCAGAATGCAGAAACGATAAAACTTGTTGCACCCGGTGGAAAGCACGTTTCCGTAGCGGAACTCAAGCCGGGAGATGAAGTGCTTGTTTGGCTCGGAAAGAAGGCAAGACACTTCGGAGTTGGAGTTGATGAGTACATCATTGAAAAGTAGAAAAAGTAGAATAGTGATTTCAGCCAAAAGTATGGAGGAGGCAAGAAAAAACAAAGCTGATGTTGTGGAGTTTAGATTTGATTTGTTTTCATCCCTGCCACCGGTAGATGAAGTCAAGTCTATACATAAGCAGAAAATAATAACGGTTAGAAGAGTTGAGGATGGCGGAAAGTTTGAAGGGGATGAAATTGAAAGACTTTCAATTTTTAAGAAGTATTCTTATTTGTTCGACTATGCTGATATTGAAGTTTATGCTGGAGAAGAGTTTTTTGATTTACCGTGCAAAATAATAGAATCGTACCATAATTTCTCCAAAACACCTGATTTTAGAGAGCTCAAAGACATGATTGAGGGTAAAAGAGGAGATCTATTTAAGATTGCAGTTATGGGGAGAGACAAAAAAGATGTACTTACAATAACAAAAATACTATGTGAGTACGATGGAGTTATAGCGTTCCTTATGGGTGAAATCTTCTCATTTACAAGAGTTCTTGCAGTTGCCCTTGGTTCTCCTTTCATTTACTGCTCGGCAAGTAGGGCTGTTGCACCCGGACAGTTGAGTGTAGAGGAAGCAAAAAAGGTTATCGAGATACTGGGGTTGTAAAATTAGCTGGAAGAACATGAAACCGAAAATCCTTATATACGGCGCTGGAAAGATGGGAAAATTCTTTAGAGACTTCTTTTTCTCGAGAGGTTACCCTGTGAAGTGTTACGATGTACTGCCTGAAAGAAGAGATACTGAAAGCATAGAGGGGGATATTATATTTCTCTGTGTACCAATGCAGTGTATACATCGGGCAGTTGAAGACATAACAATGAGAAACCCAGAAGCATTAGTTGTTGACATATCTTCAATAAAATCATTTTCCATTCCATACCTTGACTCATCCAACTTAGACTACATGAGTATTCATCCAATGTTCGGTCCTGACAGTGAGATAGGGTTATCAAACATAATAATTGTTAAGAGATGTGGCAGAAAGGAAGAAGAAGTCATACTCGAGGAATTCAGGAGAGCAGGAGCAATACTCAGCGAACTAACACCTGAAGAGCACGACGCAAAGATGGCTGAAATACAGGGACTGAGTCACTTTTTGCTTGTAGGGATGGCATACTTCTTAAGAGACAGGTTTAGCAGAGAGGATCTAAAATTTGCTTCTCCTATATTTGCAACCATGTACAAACTTGCATCAAGAATACTCAATCAGGACTGGAAAATGTACTGGCATATTCAGAGGAATGCCGAAGTACTCAGAGGAGAATTAATAAAAAGTTTGATGGAACTTGACAATAAATTTAGAGATGAAAATAAATTTGAAGATGTTTTTTCATCCTTAAGAGAAATCTTTGATGATTATGCAAACAGCACACTGATACTCGATGCTTGCAAAGCTACATGGGATGTTTCGACAATGGAGTTGCTGAGGGGGTATATAAGAGCTGTTGATTCTCTGATTCTCAGACTCATAGAAAGAAGGACTTCTGCTGGCAGAAAAATAGCCCTTCACAAGAGAGACAGAAATGAGCCTGTCGAGATAGCTGAGGTGGAGGAGGTAAAGATAAAGGATCTGCTATCAAAAACAAGCCTGAGTCCTGTTCACGTTCAAGAAATATTTGAGCGAATAATGGATTTAACCAAGGAAGACGAATACAGGGTTCTTGGAATAAAAAAGACGTTAGCCGTTCTCGGTCCGGCTGGAAGTTTTAGTGAAGAGATAGCTTTAAGACTTGTAGGCTCAAGACTGCCCCTGAAGTACTGTGTAAATACGGACGAAATAATAAAGTATGTTGAAACTGGAGAAGCGGACTATGGATTACTTCCGATAGAGAATTCCGTAAATGGAACTGTTATAGCTGTCCTTGATGCCCTTATGAACGCAAACGTCGAAGTGTTTGGAGAAACTACATTAAGAATAGTTCACTGTCTCGTCGCAAAAAGACCACTCGAACTAAAAGATATTAGAGCTGTTTATTCTCACCCACAGGCAATAGCACAGTGCATGGGTTTCATAAACAACTACCTGAAGGCAGAACTGCACTATACAAGAAGTACTTCAGACGCAATCTCTCTGCTCGATGACTACAGTGCTGCAATAGTGTCAGAAAATGCAGCTAGGCTATACAAGCTGTACATACTGAGGAAGGGCATTCAGGATATAAAAACAAATGAAACCAGATTTTACTTAATAAGAAAAAGAGGTAGTGGAGTGAAGAAGGGTACAATAACTTCTTTGTTTTTCGGTGTGGAGGACAAACCGGGAGCGCTCAAGGATGTGCTTGAGGTATTCTACAGAAGAGGAATAAACCTGCGAAAACTTGAATCAAGACCGGCAAAGACCGGACTCGGAGATTACGTTTTCTTTGTAGAGGTGGAGAAAAAACTTGAGGAGGATGACCTGAAAGATTTGAGAGAAGTAACAACGTTTTACCATGTAATAGGAGTATTCGATAGACTTGAAAAGCTTGATGTTTGGGTTTAGTTTAAACATTATATTAAATATTATATCAAAATTAAATATTATATTGATATATATTTACACAATCTAAATTCAAATTAAAAAAAGAGAGTAAAATTACCAGAACCTTCTGCCTCTACCTCTTCCTCTACCTCCTCCTCTACCAGCTCTACCTCTGCCTCTTCCTCTACCAAAACCTCCCGTCATAAATCCCGGTCTGTTGTAGCCTGAGCAGTAACCTAAGCCTCTTCCAGTTCTAGGTCCCAAACCAAGAGGCCCAGTTCTGTCTCCACCCGGCATAACATCACCTCCATAGTGAATAATAATTCACAGTATTTAATACTTTCGGCAAGCCTAAAAATTGTTAACACAAAATTAACATAACTTTTATCTGCCTGCAAGCCCACGTATAGCAGGTGATAACTTGGAGATTGTTGTAGTTGGAGGAGGAGCTACAGGATTGAAAGCTGCAGCAAGGATAAGAAGACTTGACGATGAAGCTGTAATAACTGTTATTGAGTCCGGAAAGTATCCATCGGTTTCTAAGTGCGGTCTGCCATACTACGTCGGTGGTATGCTTCAAGAACCAAAGAACTTGCTCGAAACTACATACGGAGCCGTAAGAGACGTTAACTACTTTAAGAAGGTAAAGAACATAGATGTTCTTGTTGAAACAAAGGCTGTGGATATTCGCAGAAGTGAGCGCAGTGTAAAAATTATAACTAAAGGTGGAAAAGAGGATGAACTCAATTACGATTATTTGATTCTTGCTACCGGTTCAAAGCCTGTAAAACCGAGAATAGATGGGATAGATGAAGATATCGAGGGAATTGTACATCTGCACAACATAGAGGATGCTGAAAAAATCTTTGATATCTGGGAGGAAGATGCCGAGGATGCCGTCATAATTGGTGCAGGACTTATTGGAGTGGAGTGTGCCGAGGCTCTGCACAACCTTGACATGAACGTTACGATTGTTGAGATAATGGAACACGTCCTTCCTTCTTTGCTTGATGAGGATATCGCATGTATGGTTGAATCCCATTTGAGAGGAAAGGGAATTACAGTAATGACATCTTCAAAAGTGGATAAAATTCTTAACGATGGGGAAAAAGTTACTGGAGTAATTATAAATGGAAAAGAGCTGAAAGCAGACATCGTTGTTGTTGCTGCAGGAGTGAAACCAAACGTGGAGCTTGCAAAAAGAGCGGGAATAGAAATAGGAAAAACTGGAGCAATAAAGGTAAACGAAAAAATGCAAACGTCAGATAAAAGAATTTACGCTGGAGGAGATTGTGTTGAATGTAAGCACATTTTAACAGGTGATGCTGTTTACACACCAATGGGGTCAGTTGCAAACAAGCACGGAAGAATTATAGCCAATAATATATGTGGAATCGAGTCAACTTTTCCGGGAGTTCTTGGTACGGTAATCTTTCAAGTTTTTGGATTGAGTGTCGGTAGAACGGGTCTTTGTGAGAAAGACGTGAGAGGTGCTGTTGTTGGTCGTGTAGCTGGAGCTGATAGATTTCACTTTCATCCAAAGCACAAACCAATAAGAATTAAACTGATAGCTGATAGCAGTGGAAAGCTTGTGGGCTGTCAGGCTGCTGGAATGGGTGTAATAGACAAAAGAATTGATGTAGCCGTGTCCGCCATTACAATGGGAGCAAATGTATCAGAGCTATCAAACTTTGATTTAGCTTATGCTCCTCCATTCTCAACAGCAATCGACCTTATACTGTCTTCCGCAAACATGATAAAAAACAAACTTGACAGGCTTGTTGATTGTATCAGTGCTGTTGAATTCGCCAAAATGCTGAAAAGTGATGACAAATTTACTGTAATCGACGTTAGAACAGAGAAAGAATTCAAGGCAAGGAAACTCCCTGATGAAAGGATTAGAAATATACCACTTTCAGAGCTGAGAGAGAGAGTGAACGAAGTTCCCGATGAGGTGTTTCTGATCTGTCAGGTTGGTGCAAGAAGTTACGAGGCTGCCAGATTTTTACTTCAAAAAGGTAGAAAAGTTAGGCTCGTTGATGGTGGCTATGCTTTCCTCCAGCCAGTACTTGAGAAGTACGGTATTGAGTTTGAAGGTTAGCTGGTGACGTGTATGACTAAGGTTGGTTTTATAGGTGCAGGAAGGGTTGGCGCAACTTCAGCGTTCACGTGCATGCTAAACATGGATGTTGACATTGCCTTAGTTGATATAGCCAAGGAAATTGCAGAGGGGGAAGCTGAAGATCTTTCTCACGCAGCTTCGGCTCTTGGAAAGTTTCCGAATATTACTGGAGGTGGGGATTACTCCCTGCTTGAGGGATGTGAAGTCGTTGTTGTGTCAGCAGGTATGGCCAGAAAGCCGGGAATGACAAGACTTGATCTTGCTGAGAAAAATGCGGAAATAATAAAGAAAATAGCTGAAAAAATCGCAGAATATTGCCATGATGCAAAGGTGATTGTTGTAACAAATCCGATGGATCTTATGAACTACGTTATGTGGAAGGAACTAAACAGGCTATGTAATAAAAGCAGAAATGAAGTTTTTGGCATGGGCGGGTTACTGGATACTTCGAGGCTTAGACTTATTGCAAAAAGAGAAGGGCTAAACTGCGGAAAAGCATTAGTTATTGGGGAGCATGGAGACAGCATGTTCATACCTGAAATCGCAGGTGAATGCGTTGACATTCTTGAAAAGACGAGAGAAGTAGCTATGGAGGTAATAAAGAAGAAGGGCGCTACAATTTTTGGACCTTCAGTATGCATATACAGAATGGTAAGAGCTGTCGTAGAGAATACTGGGGAGATAATTCCTGCAAGTGTTGTTCTGTGTGGAGAGTACGGAATAGAGGATGTTTCGCTTGGACTGCCTGTCAGAATAAGCAGAAAGGGAGCAGAAATAATAGATTACAGTATGGGCGAAAGAGACCTTAAAAATTTGAAGAAATCTGCTGAAATTCTTAAAGAGTGGTTGAGAAAAATTGGGTACTGAGTGCATGCCATGCAGGTACTTTACCATCGGTGCTGGTGGTGGAGGAGACGTACTGAGTGCTTACGTTGTAGGAAAACTGCTTGAGATTGAAAAAAGAGCTGAGTTTGTCTGCGGGGGAGCTATCTGGGAAAGATACAGAATAGATAGAAAACCCGGTCCAAGAAGCATAGATGAAATCGAAAATGCCAAAAAAATAAACGAGTGCCTTGCATGGATGAAAAATACAATGTTGCCCACCGGTGTAAAGCCGACTGTTGCTGAAGTTGCCGATATTGCAGGAAATGCGGTAGGAATAGATATAACAAAGCCTCATAGACTTGCCAAGTCAATAAGAAACTTTTGCAGTGATGAATGGCTGTTACCAGTTGGAGTGGATGCCGGAGGAGATATACTTGCAAGAGGTAATGAGAAAGGTGTGGTAAGTCCCCTGTGTGACTCAATAATGTTATCCGCTCTGGCTGAACTTAAATCTCCGGTAGCAGTTGTGGGATTCGGGAGTGATGGAGAGCTAACAAGGCAAGAAATCGAGAAGTACCTGAGTGAACTTGCAGACTTGGATGCAGTAATCGGTGTTACTGCTGTAAACAAGAACATAGCCGAAAGAGTGCTAAAACTTGCTGAAAAAGTTAAAAGTCACGCTTCCAAAATTCCGCTCGTGGCTGCAAAAGGCTTCTTTGGAAAATATCAATCATGGGATGGTGAAATTTTTGTTTCAATTTTAAATTCACTTGTCTTCTTCGTTAAGTCTGAAGTTTTGTACGATCTCAATCCAATGGCTCAAGCAGTAAGAGGTTGCAAGAGCATAGAGGAAGCAAACGAAGCTCTTCACTCTCTTGGAATAGTAACCGAACTTGACTTGGAAATAGAGATGAATGGTTTAAAAACCGAGTAAATTCTGCATAACCTTAGCTGTCTCTCCGGGATTTGCTCTCCCCCTCGTAGCTTTCATTACCTGTCCAACCAAGAAGTTCAGAGCCTGTTTCTTTCCGGCATAGTAATCTTCAACCGCCTTTGGATTATCTTCTATTGCTTTTTTACAAAGTCTCTCTATCTCCTCCTTTGGTATCGCAAAGAGGCTTTTCTGTCTTATAATGTCTTCAACTTTCCCGCCTCTGTCGAGTTTTGTTCTTATTACCTCAACAACTCCTTTTTCGGTTATCTCCTCTTTTTCAAAATATCTAAGAAGTTTAACCAGTTCTTCAGGTTCAAGTCTTTCATAAGCAAAGTTGAATCCTTTTCCCCTGTAATTTAGTTCTCCCCTCAGTACATCGACTATCCAGCTTGCAGCAAGTTTTGGATTTACGTGTTTTGCTACTTCTTCAAAATAATTTGCCATTTTTATGTCAAGAACTAAAACCTTCGCAAATGCATCGCTAAGCCCGTATTGTTCTCTGAATCTGCACCTTTTCTCCTCAGGCATTTCAGGCAAGGTTTGCTTAACTTCTTCAACGATTTCATCAGTATACAAAGGCACCAAGTCAGGTTCCGGGAAGTATCGGTAGTCTTGTTCTTCCTCCTTGCTCCTGAGAGAAACTGTTATGTTGTTAGTCTCATCAAAGTGTCTGGTCTCTCTTTTAACTGCCCTTCCCATTCTGATTAAATTTCTCTGTCTTGTTATCTCGTAGGTTAAAGCCTTCTCCACACCCTTAAAGGATGATATATTCTTTATTTCGACTCTACCACCGCCCTTTATCGAAATATTCGCATCAACCCTCATAGCTCCCTCAAGAGAGCCATCGAAAACATCAAGATACTCCAATATTATTCTGAGCTTGTTGAGGAACTGTCTTGCCTCTTTCGGAGAGCGTATAACTGGTTCGGTTACTATTTCCAAAAGAGGTACTCCAGAACGGTTGTAATCTATCAGACTGTAGCTTGCTGTTGTTATAGAGCCTGTATAACTGAGCTTTCCCGGATCCTCCTCCATGTGTATTCGTTTTAGAGCTATCTTCTTCTCACCTTTTTCAGTCTCTATAACAACGTATCCTCCCCAAGCCAGAGGATTATCGTACTGACTTATCTGAAAACCCTTAGGTAAATCTGGATAAAAGTAGTTCTTCCTGTCAAATATTGTAAAAGACTGAACGTCTGCATGCAGGGCTAAAGCAACCTTTATTCCCGCTTTAACAGCTTCCTTGTTTAGAACGGGCATGGCTCCCGGCAATCCCAAGCAAACTGGACAAACATGTGTATTTGGTTCATCTCCGTGGTAATTTATACTGCATGAACAGAACATCTTCGTTTTGAGCTTGTTCAGCTGAACGTGAACCTCCAATCCAATTATGACATCTTCATCTTCCATAAATTCGGGGTGGTGTCACGCATAAAAACTGTTTCTGTTAGTTATTTTATCAGGTGTTGAAAAGTTGTATAGTTTCAGGCATCTGAAAAGTATTTAAATATATCAACATACACAGCTGTCATGGGCAGAGCTTGGAAGTTTGGTGATGATATCGATACAGATGTCATAATTCAGGGAAAATATCTGGTTATAAACGACGCTGAAGAGTTAGCAAAGCACGTTTTTGAGAACGTTAGGCCTGAGTTTGCAAGCAGTGTCAGGTCTGGAGACTATATAGTTGCTGGAGAAAATTTCGGATGTGGAAGCAGTAGAGAACATGCTCCCTTAGCCCTGAAGGCAACTGGAATAAAAGCTGTAATAGCAAAATCTTATGCAAGAATATTCTTCAGAAATGCAATAAATATCGGACTTAGAGTTGTCGAATGCAGAGAAACAGACAGAATAGATGATGGAGACAACGTGGATATTGATTACAAAAGGGGTGTGGTGGTTAATAAAACAAAGGGGGAAGAGTACCCAATAAATCCTATACCGGATTTCCTCAACAAGATAGTGGAGTATGGAGGATTAGTTGAATTTGGCAGAAGTATGGTATCAAGATAACTTTATTCTCTTATAGCAGTTATAAGTTTTACATTGTTAACACCTTTTATTGTAGTTATTTTGTCTACGAGCTTCTTTATTCTCTGCATCTCTCCCTTGACTATCACCATTTCTAAGCAGTTATCCCGATCAAGGTGGATGTGCATTGTTGTTACAACAAGATCAACGGCTTCATGCTGAAGGGAAATTATTGCATCACTTGTACCCCTGTAGTGATGGTTATATAGAATCGTTATTACGCCTACTATCTCCCCTTCCTCCTTTTCGAGCCATTTGTACTCTGCTATGTAGTTTCTTATTGCATCTCTTATAGCCTCACTCCGTGAAGAGTAGCCCCTATTCCTGATTATGCTATCAAACTCATCAAGCAAGTTCTTCGGTAGACTAACTCCAATTCTTGTAACTCCGTTTTCCATATTCTGTGTTTTTATTTTCAAGCAAATAAAAGCGTTTTTATTTCACTACAGGTACTTCTGCTTGTCAGTTATAAATAATTTATCAAGTTATTTCGCTAATTTTTTATAAGTTGTGTAACCAGCTTTTCTGCGGGGATACTATGGTGGGAATGTTTGAACTTGATGAAAAAGATAAGCTAATTTTAGAAGTGCTTGAAAAAAACCCCGAAATGTCTCAGAATGAGATAGCAAAAATAGTGGGGTTGTCACAGCCATCTGTTGGTGCAAGAATAAAGAAGATGAAGGAGCTTGGAATAATCAATCACGCATACGGAATAAATATAAAGAGTCCCGGATTGTATATTTTAAAAGTTGATATAAAGTGCAGACAACCAAGAGAACTTTTAAAACTCTTTGACGGTTGCCCATTCTTCTTAAATGGATTTATAGTTGCCGGGAACAGAAACCTAACAATGTTCTTTATAGGGGAGGATCTTTCAACGCTTGAAGCAATTGTTGACCAGCATATAAGATCAAGTCCAGACGTTTACGATATAGATGTTGGCATAGTTGTTAGGGCTGAGAGGGATACAATAATTCCCATGAAAATACACATTGAAAGAGCAGACACTCCGCCCTGTGGATCAAGTTGTGAGGAGTGTGATTACTGGATGAATGAACTCTGTCTGGGATGTCCCGTTACCGGACACTACAGAGGAAAAATATGGAAATAGGCAAATAAGCATAAAATACATTATTATGGAAAAGT
>QNXS01000027.1 GCA_003978865.1 Archaeoglobus sp.
TGCAAGTGCTCTCCAGAATGGTAGGACGAAGAAAACAATTTTTTCTCTCTCCATAACCTTACCTTTCTCATTGAGCACCTCTGCAACAAACTCGTGTTCCCCAATATCAGGACGGGATGTATAGGTGTATTTATTTTCCCCAAAACCTATATTCTTACCATCAACACTGATTTTGACTATTCCTTCTCCACTTACATCTATCCTGACATCATCTCTTGGTAACCATACTGGTGGAGGAACATAATCTATATTTAAAGTTTTCTTTTTTCTGAGTTTTAACCCAATGATAACAAGTAATGGTAGAGGTAGAAGGTATATCCAGAAAGGCAGTGGTTTGCTGACCTTAGCTTTTGACGGCAGATGTGTTTCATCTCCCGGATAGTAAATTTCAACGCTGTGGACATCTCCAAAATTCTTTAAATCTAACTTCAACACCCCAGAATTATGGAACTCTCTGCCATTAATGTAAACTTTTCCTTTTATACTTCTACCACTAACATCAACAATTCTGAGAATCAGTATATCATTTTTAATTTCAGCTTTTATGAATGTTGGAGATTTCACATAGAGTTTGAAGACTCCGTTGTAACCCATTGAAGGTATTGAATAGTTTACAGCATATACTCTCTCAACGTTGGGTGAATTTAAACAAAAACAAGTGTTGCTTTTAACTTTTACGTAAAATGGGTATCCCAAATGAACTATTGTTCTTATAGGTTTCCCGTTAAATAAAACAGTTACATTGGATGTCCAGCTCTTACCAACAACTGCTGTTGTGTTTGATATAATAACACTTACATATCCAGCTTCCACCTTTTTCTCCCACACAGCGGAGCTTATGTACTGTTTTGCTGAACCGGGATAGTATATTTTTATTGTGTGCGTACCCTTAGTCAAAAGAACGGTGAATGAGAATGTTGTATTAAATTCTTCGTAGTATTCTTTGTGATCAACGTACAGGTATATAGTTCCATTCACTGGTTTTCCGTAAACAACACTGCCCTTTATTGTGCAAATACCTGCTGCTACCCTACTACCCAGATTTGTTTTTATATATGGCTTTCCAAGTATCTCCACTACTGGATCACTCCAGGAAGGATAAAACATCAGACTGCCTGTATAATGGGCTAAAACATGATATACCCCAGTTTTATTCACTCTTATGCTTGCATGGAAGTGACCGTCTTTCACCGGAAATATCCCCAAAAACTTGTATGATTTTCTATCATTTTTATTCTTAGCCAAGTATATCTCCACATACCCTGAAAGATACCTCTGTAAATACGTGTAATTTTTTTCGGTTATTTTAACAACACCGGATAGCGTTAAGTTCTCTCCAACGTAAACTTCTTTTGAAACACTTGTTATGTCCGTTTCTGTTGTAATCTTTTTTGGAGAGGGAGTTGGATCAAATTCAACCCATCCAGTCTTGAATTTTACCTCTGCCCATGCATGGGCCTGGGATGAAAAAACTGTCTGGTTATAGGGTTCGGGTCTTGCTCTATATCCAAAAACCATTCTTGCAGGCAGGCCTACAGAACGACACATCATTACAAAAGCGGATGCAAAGTGTTTACATATTCCTTCTTTTTTTACAAAAAGAAAATAGTATATCGGGTCTCCCGAGTACGTTGTAAATCCATAGGTGTAGTTTGATTCAAGAAATTCCGCAATTTTCTCGGCTTTTTCGTAATCGTTCTTCGCACCCTTAATAACTTTGAGAGTAAGAGCACGTATCATATCCTTTCCGTAGCAATTTACCTGAAGGTACGGACTGTTATCTGGAACTTTTGCAGCAAACTTGGCTAATGGAGGCTTTGCTACTGAATAACCGACGTATGGTTTTTTGCTGATAGATACAGTGTATGTAAAAGTATCTGGATGGTACTCAGCATTCTTCAGTGTTACAAACACAGTCTTTTGAGAGACAGGTATATGATGCTTGAAAGTTACTATCGGTGTTACTTTATATCTAACTGTAAACGTCTTTGGTACCTTATTTTTTGCAGGTGGTGTAAGTTCTTCGATCCACGAGTGAGTTTCCGGATCGTACCTTGCTGAAGTGTAGAGTCTCATAAGATATGTGTAATCGTTCAGACCTTCAACGAAGTAAACTGGCACTCTTGCCGGGTTTGAAATCTTGCTTAAATTTGTCATACTCGCCTGAGAAAAACTTGCTGGAACTGGATGCACAGGTGCCGGATTTTTGTGATTTCCTATTCCAACTATACCCGGCAATCCCGTGTTTGTAAAGCTGAGGCTGGAGATAAAGGAATAGATGATAGATACAGCTAAGAGTAGTAGTAAAAATGCAAGAATTCTACTGATGTCAGAGAGTCTATCCAGCCTTCCCGCCACTAAGTCAATTCCAATATTGAATGATTTAAAGTTTATGTTTGCACGTCATAAATGATGCTTGAATGAACTTGTATTATAAAAAAGGTAAAGAACAAAAAGAACAAATGTTTGAAAGTTTTACTTCATTCATGGAAGGTAACTACGGGAGGTATGAAGAAAGAAGAAGAATGGTTGAAAGGCTGAAAGATGAGTTTAATATAAGTGACAGAGTTGCAAGAGCTATGCTTAAAGTTCCAAGGCATCTGTTTGTTCCACCCCAGTACAGCAGAGAAGCTTACTTGGATCATCCTCTACCGATAGGGTTTGGGCAAACAATAAGCGCACCTCACATGGTTGCGATAATGTGTGATCTCCTTGACGTTCTACCGGGACATAGAGTCCTCGAGGTTGGAGGTGGAAGTGGCTATCACGCAGCAGTTGTGGCTGAACTGGTTGGAGATAGCGGGGAAGTTGTTGTTGTTGAGAGAATTCCTGAACTTGCGGAGAGAGCAAGAGAAACTCTCAGTTCACTGGGATACAGCAACGTGAAGGTAGTTGTCGGGGACGGTAGTGAGGGATACAGAGATAGAGCACCTTACGACAGAATATACGTTACAGCTGCTGCTCCGGACATTCCAAAACCGCTTATAGAGCAGTTAAAGCCGGGAGGAAAAATGGTTATACCTGTTGGAGATTCTGTGCAGGAGCTTTTGGTTATCGAAAAGGATTTTAGCGGGGAAATTAAAAAAACAAGATGGGGTGGTGTTAGGTTTGTACCCCTGCTCGGTAAATATGGTTTCAAATTTTAATTTGTAAAAATTAAAATTCTATGGCATTCCTCAATTCTCCAATACTTGTAATTATTTCCGCAAAGACATTGTGCTGATGTATGCTTTCTTCGTTTTCCTGTCTAAGAATTACAAGAGATTCTGGAGGTGCATCTCTCAGCAAACAAACTGCTTTTTCAGCCATCCTCCTCACACTATCTTCAACGAAAAGCGGATTTTTATGCGATCTTTCAACAACTTCAGCTTCATCCTCTCTTTTCAGCAATTCATAAATCTCACAGCTCATACCAGCTTTTGCTATTTCTATCAATTTTTCAAGAGAGATTCTGTAGTCCCTGAGCTGAATCCAGACTTCGGATTTTCCTCTCTGATTGTGGGTTGGAAAAACTATGCAATCAAGTATATCATTTATATTACTATCAAAACCTTTTTTCTTCAGTCTCTCTGTTATTCTTGCTTTCATCAATTCCTGAGCACATGGGCAGGCAGTAGTCCCCCATACTTCAACACCTATCCATGTATCTTCCTTACCCATTCTCCTTACACTTGAGCTTGAGAAAATTTTTACAACTTCTTGAGTGCTTTTGTTACTAACAGGTGTTCTTTTTCTGAGTATTAACTCTGCATTCATATTAACCTCAGCTTTGCTCGCATACTCATGTCTTCTAAGTAATTCCTCTGCTATCTTTCTTGTAAGTTCCTCTATCCATTTTACTGGTTTTTTTGTAAGTTCCTCTATTACCTCGTCAACAGCCTCGAAGTTTCTGCTTAGGTTTGCTCCCTTTAAGTTTCTCGTTAGATCTACAAAAACTTCAAAGTTCGAAACTAATACAACCGGCCTTCTATCCTCCCTGTCAACCAAGACGAGCTTTTTTATGTTTCTTGCACCAACTCTGTTTAGTCTGAGTGGTAAATCTGGTCTGGACTTTTGAATATCTGGAAGCATCCTCCAAATTTAGTTCCAGTCAATTATAACTTTTTGCGGTTGATCAATATGGTACATACTGCAAGGCAATAACATTCATTAAATGACAGTAAAAGTCATACTATGGCTGTAGTTACACTCGTTGTCGAGCTGAAAGATAAACCGGGACAGCTTGCAAAGGTTATAGAACCGGTATCAAAGTACAGAGGAAATATAATCAGCATCGTTCACAAGAGAGAAAAAAGGACACCAACAGGAAGTATACCGGTTGAAATATCAATAGAAATTGACGAGAAAAGTATTGGTAAACTTGTGGAAAACATCAGGTCTCAGGGCGTTGTGGTTAAAAGTTATAACGAAGTAAGGCTTACATCAACAACGTCCGTCATGTTGATAGGTCACATAATCCATACTGATCTGGCAACCACTATAGATGCTGTTGACAGAACTGGATTTGCTGAAGTGGTGGAGATGCACATATCAATGCCATACCTCGAAAAACCTTCAACGGCAATGATGACAATCTCAGCAACCGGGGAGAAAAAACTCAAAGTAGCTCTGGATAGATTGAAGGAAGTTTGCATGAAAAAGAAAATAACCGTGATAGAACCGCTGGAACTTGAAGAATGAAAGAGTGGGAACATGATCAGGATAGCGATTTTTGGATTTGGTGCTGTGGGTAAAGGTGTTGCAAAGATTCTGATGGACAGGGAGAGAATGAACAGATTAATTGGTAACTACAGCGTGGTTGCAGTAGCGGATTCGAAGGGATCGATCGTTTCCAGTTCTGTGAATCTGAAGGAAGCCTTGAAAATTAAAGAGAAGAATGGCAGACTGCCTGATGGTATGAATGTAATCGAAATAATCGAGGAAGTTGACTTCGATGTGGCTCTTGAGCTGACACCGACTAACATAGACACCGGAGAACCGGGATTGACGCACATAAAAAAGTGCTTGAAAAAGGGAGCTAACGTAATTACATCCAATAAGGGACCTCTCGTTGTTGCCTACAAAGAACTTTCAAAACTTGCTGAGAGAAGTGGTGTAAAATTACTTTTTGAGGCAACGGTCGGTGGAGCTATGCCCGTGATAAAACTGATAAAGCGGGATATTGCAGGAAACAGGATTAGGTCGATAAAGGGAATTCTGAACGGTACGTGCAACTATATACTGTCGAGGATGGAGAAGGAAAGGCTATCCTACAGAATGATACTCGCAGAAGCAAAGGAACTCGGAATCGTTGAAGCAAATGAAAGCTATGATGTAGAGGGAATAGATTCTGCTGCCAAACTTGTGATACTTGCCAACTCGCTTATGGATATGGACGTAAGCCTGAAAGACGTCGAAATAGAGGGAATAACAGAAATAACACCAGAAGCTTTTGAAATAGCTCTTGAAAAAGGATACACAATAAGATTGATATCCGAGGTAAGTGAGGACGTTCTCAGGGTTAGCCCGAGACTTATACCACTGAACAATCCTCTGTGTGTTCATGGAACGCTGAATGCAATACTGATAAAAGCCGACTTAGCTGGAGAAATTTTCGTCATAGGCAGGGGAGCTGGCAGTCTCGAAACGGCAAGTGCTGTAATTTCAGATTTAGCGGAGCTGTACTCCTGTTAAATATTCGTTAAATACAATAGAATGGTGAAGTTTGATGATGGCTATTGATTTGATACACATAGTAAAAGTTATTGTAGCATTGGTATTTCTGATCGAGGCGAGCAGAAGAGATCTAAAAGAGAGATTAATTTCAAACAAATTGTGGATGTATATGATTATAATTTTTATACCACTTGACTGCTTAGAATACTATATAAAACCATTCAGCATAGTTTTTGCAGTTGCGCAGTTTGTTTTTATATTTCTGTTCAGCTATCTCATATACTGGATCGGACTCTATGGGGGTGCAGACGCAAAAGCACTTATGAGTCTGGCTATAGCTTTCCCAGTTTACCCAAAATTTCTCAACTTTCCCGTTCTTGGAACAGGAATGGGTATTTTCACTTTCTCAACTCTCGCAAACTCTGTCATTGTTGCACCACTTCTCGTAATTTTTCTGCTAATCAGAAACTTGGTGAAAGGTGATTTGAAGTTTCCTCACTGTCTTATCGGCTACAGGGAAAAAGTTGAGAACATAAAGTTTCACAACCTTTTGGAGTACGTTGAAGGCGGGAAAGTTGTAAGAAAGCTTAGAAGTATTGAAGCAACTGATGAGGAATTGAGAAAGCTGAGAAATGCCGGTATAACCGAAGTATGGGTATCTCCGGCTTTACCTTTCATTTGTTTTATTACTGCCGGCTTTCTTACAGCTGTTTTTGCTGGTGACTTAATATACCTCGCTATAAAGTTTTTGTTATCTTAACTTTCGTTATAAATTTTTATTACGTTACTAACAATTATTTTTATCCTAAAGTTTATTATTGTTTTAACTGTGTTTTTAACAGTGTTTTAGCTATCCAACTCTAACACTACACAACTCAATTGCTAATAAGTGTCATGCAAGTTTGTAATAGTAGTTTTTTATTCTAAATATAATCTAACGGTATCATGTTTCTGGACTAAAATTTTTTGACCATTTTAATTAAATTATTTTATTATATTTTCTATTAATATTAGATTACAACAAATATTATTTTAATTTTATTTTAATTTTTTTTAATATTATTGACTAATAATTTTATTACAGTATTAGTGTAACAAAAATTTTTCGGAACGCCTAAAATTTCGGGATTTTGCAACTTCAATTGTTACATAATTTATGTGAATAGATGTACCTCTGCGCGTTTAATGGGGGGTAACTGTAAAAATTTATGCAGATGCCACAATTGGCAAAACTCACCTGAAATTTGTTACAATAATATTGTAATGTAATCAGAATTGGAATTTTTATTATTTTAAAAAATAATTTAATAAAATTTTAATCAAATAAATTAATTAACGCAATACAATACTTAAAATGATAAGTAATTCAGAAAATTTATAAACAAATAATATTATATATCTGAAATTATTTAGTAAACAAAAATTTGTAGATTGATTTTATATTAAACTAAAACTGAATATAAGTTAGTTAGCAATAAAATATTTAATAAAAAATTAAAATAACTTAGGGTAAACCTATTTGACCGTAACAGTTATTAGCTAATATTAGAGTTAAACTATATAGGAGCTAAAAGTGAGGGGTTGTTGTGAGTGTAAACATTATTGATACTGTCTGCCCGTACTGCGGTGTTGGTTGTGGTATCAGCCTATCTGTCAGAGATGGCAGAATAGCTGGAGTTGAACCAATGAAGTACCACCCAGTAAACGAGGGGAAGCTTTGTATTAAAGGCAGATACTGTTTTGAGTTTGTTCACAGAAAAGACAGGTTAAGAAGTCCATTGGTCAGGAAGAACGATGGTTTTTGTGAGACTTCGTGGCAGCAGGTATTAAAAATAGTAGCGGAGAGGTTATTAGAATACAGAGACGAGATTGGCTTTTTATCTTCTGCAAAGTGCACAAACGAGGAAAACTACATTATACAAAAGTTTGCGAGAGTTTTAGGAACAAACAACATCGATCACTGCGCAAGGCTATGCCACGCTCCCACAGTTGTTGGCTTGGGAGAAGCTTTCGGTTCCGGTGCGATGACCAATTCAATTAGGGATATTGAAGAATCAAGATGTATCTTAATAGTTGGATCAAACACTTTTGAACAGCACCCCCTGATAGCAAGGAGAATTCTAAGAGCAAAGAATAGTGGAGCTAAAATTATTGTTGTCGACCCAAGAAGGACTATTACGGCAAGAATTGCAGATTTATTTCTCCAAATTTATCCCGGAACAAATGTTGCCCTCCTAAACGGAATGGCAAATGTGATACTGAAGAAAGAGTTATTTGATTACGAGTTTATTAAGAAAAGAACGAAAGGATTTGAGAAATTTTTAAAGTCAATTGAAAAGTATACTCCGGAGTTCGTTTCAAAAATCTGTGGAGTTGAAGCGAAATTAATCGAAGATGCTGCAAAGATTTATGCTGAATCGGAAAGGTCTACAATAATTTACTGTATGGGTGTGACCCAGTTTGCTCATGGTACTGATAACGTCAGAGCGTGCTGTAATCTTGCATTGCTAACTGGAAACATAGGAAAACCGGGAACAGGTATTAATCCACTCAGAGGACAGAACAACGTTCAGGGAGCATGTGATATGGGTGCATTACCGGACTTCTTTCCGGGCTATCAGAGAATTTCAGACAGTAAGGCAAGAAAGAAGTTTGAAGAACTGTGGGGTTGTGAATTAAGCGATGAAACGGGACTGACTGTAACTGAGATGATTGATGAAGCTGGAAAGAAAATAAAATCGATTTATATAATGGGTGAAAATCCTGTTGTTTCTGATCCTGACACGTGTCACGTCGAAAAATGTCTTAAAAAACTTGATTTCTTAGTAGTTCAGGACATCTTTCTAAGTGAAACCGCAAAACTTGCGGATGTTATTTTACCGGCTTGCTGCTGGGCTGAAAAGGAAGGTAC
This sequence comes from Archaeoglobus sp., assembly GCA_003978865.1. Taxonomy (GTDB): domain Archaea; phylum Halobacteriota; class Archaeoglobi; order Archaeoglobales; family Archaeoglobaceae; genus WAPX01. The sequence continues at coordinate 8,567 of QNXS01000027.1, forward strand.
ATTTACAAATACGGAGAGGAGAGTCCAGTTAATAAGAAAAGCTGTTGAACCACCCGGTAAGTCTATGCCAGATTATAGAATAATTTCAGCAATTGCCGGTAAAGCTGGATTAAACGGATTTGACTATTCCTCTGCTGAAGAAATATTCAATGAAATAAGAACAGCTGTACCGCAATATGCTGGTATTACTTACAGTAGATTGGGGTCGAGGGGTATACAGTGGCCATGCCCAACAGAAAATCATCCCGGCACTCCAATTCTACATACTGAAGATTTTGCAACACCGGATGGGCGGGGCTGTTTTTCAGCAGTAGAATACATGGAATCAGCTGAAAAACCCGACGAAAATTATCCGTTTATACTCACAACAGGCAGAATCGTTTTCCACTACCATACTGGAACAATGACGAGAAATAGCCCTCATTTAGCTGCTGAAATCAACGAATGTTTTGCAGAGTTAAACATAGAAGATGCAGAAAGGGCTGGACTCAGGAAGGGAGACATCATCAAAGTTACCTCGAGAAGGGGTGAAATCACAGCAAAGGTTAGATTGAGCAATATAAAGAAAGGAGTTGTATTTATACCATTCCATTTTTCGGAGTCTCCGGCAAACAGGCTTACACAGCGTGCCTTAGACAGAGAATCAAAAATTCCAGAACTAAAAGTCTGTACTGTTAAAATTAATAAATTTAAGAAAAAATAAAACATCATTATAAGGTGGTTTTAATGAACAAATTCATTTTGGCTTGGGCTAAGGATAGGGAGATAAGAAAGAGGGGACAGTGTGGTGGATTTGTTACAGCTATTCTGAAATTCATGCTCGAAGAAAATATTGTAGATTACGCTCTGCTTGTTAAAAAGGGTAGCAATCTTGAGTACTCGATTTTTCTGACATCAAATCCTGAGGATGTTGTTGATTGTGCTGGTAGTGTTTTGTGGGCTACTCCAAACATTGCAAAATTCATAGCAGAGTACTTGGATACAAACGAATACAAGATTGCTGCTGTCTGCAGACCCTGCGATGCGAGAGCAATCGTAGAACTCGCGAAAATGAATCAGATTAACATTAAGAATGTATTTATGATCGGGTTAAACTGCTCGGGAACGTTTTTACCAGCAACTCTTGAAAGAATGTTTGAGACTCTCAATATCCGTGTTGAGGATGTTGAAAAGGTTGGAATTAAAAAAGATAGATTTGTTGTCTTCTTAAAGGATGGTAAAGTGGAAACTTTTCCACTGGAAGATTTGGAGAAGAGTGGATTGGGTAGACGGGAGAACTGCAGAAGGTGCGAAGTAAAAATTCCAAGAATGTGTGATTTAGCCTGCGGAAAGTGGGGTGTAATCGAGGGTAAAAAAACGTTTGTCGAAATTTGCTCCGACAGAGGCGAGATCATCGTTAAAAAAGCAGTTGAGTCAGGTGTAGTTGAGTTTGAATATGCCAGTGATGAGAATGTTAAAATCAGAGATGAACTGGAAAATTTTGCGCTGAAAATGTCTGAAAAGTGGCAGGATTACTACTTTGGGCAGATGTCGTCGATGAGCTACGAAGAAAGAAGAAATTACTGGTTCGGAATGTTTGAGAGATGTATAAAGTGCTACGCCTGCAGGGACGTTTGTGCAGTTTGCTACTGCAACGATTGCATACTGAATCCATGGAGATTGCTTGTAAAAGGCGGGGAAATTCCACCAAGCTTCAGTTTTCACATTACAAGAGCTGTACACATAGCACAGTCATGTGTAAACTGTGGACAGTGTCAGGATGTATGTCCGGTTGAGATTCCTTTGTCAAGGATCGCTCACAAGTTAAACAAAACAGTTCAGGAAATCTGGGGATATATTCCGGGAATTCGCTTGGATGAAAAACAACCACTTTCAAGAGCAGAAAATGATATTTGAAATATTTAAATTTAAATATGAATTTAAATTATCCTGTATTTTGGAGGAATGATTATGTCAGATAAGGATATAAGGATTGGAGTATACATCTGTCACTGTGGAGAAAACATAGCTGGAGCGGTTAACATAAATGAAGTCGCTGAATTTGCTAAAAACCTTCCAGATGTTGCTGTTGTGAGAGACTACCTATTCATGTGTTCAGATCCTGGGCAGGAGATAATCAAGGAAGACATCAGAAAGGGACTTGTAAACAGAGTCGTAGTGGCTGCCTGCACACCAAGAACACACGAACCGATTTTCAGAAGGGCTTGTGAGGATGCGGGTTTGAACAAGTACTACTTCGAGATGGCAAACATAAGAGATCAGTGCTCTTGGGCGCACTGGCACGAGAAGGAGAAAGCTACAGAAAAGGCAAAGCAGCTTATAGCTGCAGCAGTTGCTAAGGCAAGACTGCTCGAACCCTTAGAAGACAGATACGTCGAATTGAACAAAAACGTAATGGTGGTCGGTGGAGGAATTGCCGGCATATTCGCAGCTTTGGATTTAGCCAATGCCGGTTTTAAGGTGTATATGGTTGAGAAGAATCCATCCATCGGAGGAAACATGGCTAAATTAGACAAAACGTTCCCAACAAACGACTGTTCTGCATGCATCCTTACCCCACTGATGGTTGAGGTAGCTAACCATCCAAACGTCGAGCTGATTACATATGCTGAAGTGGAATCGGTGGATGGGTCAGTGGGTAACTTCAAAGTTAAAGTTAGAAAGAAGCAGACTTACGTTGACTGGGAGAAATGTACCGGTTGTGGAGCATGCATAAATGCCTGTCCTCCTAAAGCAAGAGTGCCTGATGAGTTCAACGAAGGACTAAGTCTAAGAGGAGCAATATACATTCAATTCCCGCAAGCTGTGCCAAAGAAGGCTGTGATCGATCCTGATGCCTGCATAAGGTGTAGTGGAAGATGGTTTGGAGAGGAGCCGAGAAGAACTAAGGACGGTAAGCCAATCTTGGCTCCTTGCGAGAAAGCTTGCCCGACCGGAGCATGTAGTAGAGACGAGCCGAGAGATCCAAACGGTGAGCTGATTGAACTAAACGTCGGATCGATAATCGTGGCTACCGGTTACAAAGTAATGGACAAGAAACAATTCAAGGAGTTCTCTGATAGTCCGAACGTAATCACAGCTCTTCAGATGGAAAGACTGATTACAGCTACCGGCCCGACGGAAGGCAAGCTGATCGTTCCTTCCGACATTCCAAAGTATCTGGAGTGGAAGAAGAAAGTTGAGAAAGGCAAGGAGGCTGAATTAGAGGCGAGAAAGCCCAAAGTTATAACGTTCGTTTCTTGTGTGGGTTCGAGAGATAACAGGTACCATACGTACTGTTCAAGAGTTTGCTGCATGTACATGCTAAAGCAGGCGATGTTGCTGAAGGAGAAGTATCCTGAGTTGGATATATACATGTTCTTCATAGATGTAAGGACTCCCGGTAAAGACTTTGACGAATACTACATGAGATGCAGAAATTTAGGAATCAAGATTTTCAAGGGCAAGGTTGGAGGAGTGCAGAAATTGCCAGATGAGAGATTGCTCGTTAAAGGTTACGATGCTGACTTGGGCAAGCCTGTAGAGCTTATCTCCGACATCGTAGTTCTTGCAACAGCTATCGAGCCAAATACGGATCTGAAAGATCTGGCAAGAAAGCTTGGCATCAACGTCGGAGCTGAGGGATTCCTCAGAGAGAGACACACCAAGCTTTATCCAGTAGACACAATGACTGAAGGGATATTTATTGCTGGATGTGCTCAAGGTCCAAAGGATATTCCAGACTCAGTAGCTCAGGCTAAAGCAGCTGCTTCTTCAGCAGCGTCATTACTCGCTCCGGGCAAGATGAAAGTTGAACCGCTCATATCAGAAGTTAATCCGGAGAAGTGCACGGGATGCGGTATCTGCGTTGAACTCTGTCCATACGGTGCAATTGAGATGGTTGAGTACAATGGCAAAAGAAAATCGAAGATAAACGAAACTCTTTGCAAGGGATGCGGAGTTTGTGCAGCAGCATGCCCGAGCAAGGCGATAACTTTGCATGGATTTACCTATGAGCAGGTGGTCGCTCAGATTAGGACTATCGCAAAGAAAGGAGTGATTGAGGAGGTGTAATATATGGAGGTTATGGAAGGCGTTCCACCAGTTATCAATTTAACCGAAGTGGCAAGGACGGAGAAAGAAGAGTTTGAAAAGAAGGTTTCGGAGCTAATCATCGAATTTGGAGCAGAGAACTTACTAGCTTGTATGCAGTGCGGAGCTTGCGCTTCTATATGTCCGCTCGCGAGAGTTGGATTTGAATGGTACAACAAAAAGTTGATCAAGGCTATTCTGATTGGGATGAAGGAGGAACTTTTGGACGATTCCACACCATGGGCATGTGTTGCTTGTAACAGATGCACAGAAATTTGCCCGAGGCAAGTTTCTCCGTTCGAAGTTATGTTTGCGATGAGAAGATTGATGGTCGAAGAACTTGCTATTTCTACGCTTGCTATAGAAGGGGATAGATCACTTTACGAGCACGGACATGCTGTTTACATGACCGGAAGGGAAGCAAGGAAAAAGGTAGGTTTACCAGAAAAACCACCTACAACCGATTCTGATGAAAAAGCTCTGCAGGAGTTGAGAACAATTTTGAAGAACACCAAGCTTGCCGAGCTCGGTTTAATTCCCATGGAGTGAGGTGATCTTATGATTTCGGAAACTGTCTCGGAAACCTTAAAGGAGAAACTCAAGTTTGGGTTGTTTTTGGGATGTAACATTCCGTTCAACAGACCAGATGTCGAGCAGGCGATGAGAAAGATCTTTCCAGCTCTGAACGTTGAAATTGATGACTTGGTCGGACAGTCTTGCTGTCCATCGTGGGGAACGATGCCGTCTGTGGATGTGGTTGGCTGGTGTGCGGTGGCTGCGAGAAACCTATGCTTGGGTGAAGAGAAGGGAATCGATTTGATGGCAGCATGCAACAGCTGTTATGGAAGTCTGAATGAAGCAAGACACAAGATGCTCAATAATCCAGAGATAATGAACAAAGTAAACGAAATCCTTGCAAAGATCGGAAAGAAGTATGAAGGAAAGGCAAAGTGCAGGCACGTTGCATGGGTTCTTTACAGAGATGTTGGTCTGGAGAAAATAAAGGAATCAATAAAATACTCTTTGGATGGGCTTACGATAGCAGTTCAGCCGGGCTGCCACTTCTTATGGCCATCTGAAGTCTATCCAGATAAGGAGGAAGATCCGTTTAATCCGAAAGTGCTGAGAGAACTCTGCAAAGCCTTAGGTGCGGATGCTCCTTACTACACTAAGCTTATCGACTGCTGTGGTATGGGTGCTTTAAGAAGTACAAATCCTGAGAAATCTTTTACCCTCGTAAAAGAGAAGCTTGAATGCATAAAAGAGGAGATAGATGCCGATTTAATAGTAACAACCTGCTCATCATGCCTGATACAGCTTGATGATGCTCAGGAAAGACTCAGGAAGGAGGGTAAAATAAGCTTCTCCATTCCGGTTCTGCATTATGTCCAGTTGCTTGCATTATGCATGGGTTTCGACCCTCAACAGGTAGCTGGCATTTGCGTTACGCCAAGAGATGAGATAATTAAAAGAATTTTGGAGAGTGGTAAGAGATGATTGAAGGGCAAGAAGAGGGAAAGATGGAAGAGTGGGAACCCAACATCATCGTTATTGCTTGCAACTGGTGCACTTACCAAGCAGCTGACTTAGCTGGAAGTCTTAGATACTCGTATCCCCCCACTGTAAAAATTGTCAGAGTTCCATGCAGTGGCAGAGTTGAACCTGAGTTCATAATTGAAGCTCTGATTAACGGGGCGGATGGTGTCCTTATAGGCGGTTGTCATCCGGGAGACTGTCACTACAAGAATGGTAACTACAAAGCTCTGAAACGCTTTGAATTGCTCAAAAGTGTAATTGAAGAGTTTGGAATAGAACCAGAAAGGGTAAGGCTTGAGTGGATAAGCGGTTCTGAGGGTCTGAAGTTCGCTGAAGTTATGAAGGAGTTCAACGATACTATAAGAAAGCTTGGGCCTAATCCGTTAAAATGGAAAGAAATAAATAGTGTTTAATAAACATTAAATTTTATGGAATTTAAAATACTTTCAAGACCAAGTTACAGTCTTCTTGAGCTAAGAATGGATAAAGGAGAAGAAATAGTTGCGGAGCCGGGAGCAATGGTTTACATGAAAGGTGTTAAACTTAAAACAGAGGCAGCTGGTGGTCTTCTTGGAGGTTTAAAGAGGATGGTTGCAGGAGAATCTTTCTTTGTAAACAAATACATAGCTTTTGATGATGCAGTTCTCGGCTTATCCCCCAAGTATCAGGGAGATATAGTGCACGTGAATGTTGAAGGTGAGCTCTTAGCTCAGAGTGGCGCATTTCTTGCAAGTTCAGCAAACATAAACATAAATGCCCTCTGGGGTGGAGCAAAGACATTTTTTTCAGGTGAGGGATTGATACTGCTGAAACTTGAAGGCTATGGAGATGCTTTTCTTTCCTCATTTGGTGGAATAATTGAAAGAGAGGTTGAAGACGGTTTTGTTGTAGATACAGGTCACATAGTGGCGTTTGAGTGCTCTCTTGACTTCCACGTGAAAAAAGCCGGTGGAATTAAAGAGACACTTCTTAGTGGAGAAGGTCTTGTGGCTGAATTCCATGGTTCTGGAAAAATATGGATTCAGACAAGATCTGTCAGTGAATACATTGGATGGCTCTCATCTTTGATACCAAGTGATGCGAGAAGGCAAAATTAAAATTTCATATACTTTTCACATCTTTCCAAGCTCTTTATCAGAAGTTTTACAGTGTTTGAATAGTCTTTTAAGTCTATTACTTCAACCGGTGTGTGAATGTATCTTGCAGGAATACTGACAACTCCAGAAGGTATACCCTCCCTTGTCAGGTGTATTGCAGTTGCATCTGTAGTACCACCTTCTCCGACCTCAAGCTGATATGGAATCTTGTTTTTCTCGGCAGTGTCTCTGAGAAGGTTTAGAACGTTTCTGTGGGCTATTATTCCTCTACCGCTTGCATCAGCAACTGTTATTGCAGGCCCTTTTCCAAGATTTATTTCTTGATTCACACTGACACCCGGAAAGTCAGTCGCAACACAGACATCAACTGCAATGGCAATATCTGGATTTATCGAGAAAGCTGAAGTTCTGGCACCTTTCAATCCAACTTCTTCCTGAACTGTAAAGACAGCATACAGTGTTGCATCGCATTCAGACTCTCTGAATACTTCAATTACAGCTGCAACCCCGGCTCTATCGTCTATTGCTTTCCCGGTAATCCGGTTTTTTCCAAGTCTTGACAGTTCTCTGTCCATTGTTACAGGAGAACCAATTTCAATACCCATTTCCTCAACTTCATCCTTGGATTCAGCACCTACATCAACGAACATATCCTCCACTTTTACAACTTTCTTTCTTTCCTCATCCTTCATTATGTGAGGAGGTTTGCAGCCAAAAACTCCAGTTACTTTTCCGTCCTTGGTATGAACAAAAACTCTCTGGTTTAGAATTGTCTGGGAAAACCATCCTCCTATTGGAGTTACCCTCAGAAAACCTTTCTCCTCAACATGCTTAACCATAAACCCTATTTCATCCATGTGTGAAGCCAACATCACCTTTTTCTCATCTCCCTTTTTAACAGCTATTAGATTGCCCATTCTGTCAGTTTTTATGCTATCAGCGAATTCTTCAATCTCTGAGCTGATCAGTTCTCTAACTTCATCCTCGTAACCGCTCATTCCATGTGCATTGCACAGCTTTTCGAGAAGAGCGAACGAATTCATAACCAACCGACTATACAAGGATATATAAAGTCAGTGTTGCATAAGCTGTTATACAATTTTTCTAACTATACAATTTGAGAGTTTATAGAGTTAATAGTTAACAAAAATAATAAAAAAATTCAAAAATAAAATAATAAAGAAATAATGAACACGGTACGTTAATGTCTCATACGTTAATGTCTCCTTCTCAGAGCTATAATCAGTACTGCTGCAACTGCCAACAGTGCTTCAAATCCGGGAGTTTTCGCAACTTTTCTGGTTTTGTTTACACTCCTGTTTACAGTTTTGCCTACAGTTTTATTTGTAGTAGTTTTATTTGTAGTTTTGTTTGTTTCATTCACGCTTACATTCTTTGATACACTTACCTTCCTGATTGTTTCATTTAATGTTTTATTTAAAGCTTTACCGGTCATGTTAAATGTTGAAACGTTACTTGCATTTTCGGAAACATTGGTACCAGAAACATTGGCACGCATTGTTGATTGATTGAACTTTGCTGAAACGTTGACACCAACAACATTGAAAGTCAGGCTACCTGTAATTCCCATAGCCTTAACAAAGACTTTACACTCCCCAATTCCAAGTTTATCAGTCGGTATACTTAAAATCCATGTGTTGTTTGAATTTCCAAGCACTTTTGAGTAAGTGAGTTTATGCTGACCTACTACATCAACGCTGACGTTCGTGACTCCATACAAGCCTGCAATCTTTATAAGTATATCTGCTCTGTCACCTATTGCTATGTTTCTACTCGGATTCAACAGTCCAACAATGAGTTTTGGATTGCCCACTATTTTTATTTCATGCGCACCAGCATTGGTTGGGGCTGAAGTGTTGGATATGTCCCACACCGGAAGATTTTCTGTTCCTACTATTACAATTTTCCAGTAGCCGGGATAGAGATTGGATATTGTAAATTTCTTAGTTGGTACACTCTTATTTAGGGAGCCAATAACTCTCTCTGTTCCATCGTAAACGTTTACGAGCTTTACAATAATCCCTCCGATGTTGCTTTCGTAGTTTGTTACCTGAATGTTAAAACTTGTTCCCGCTCCATAGACTATCAGCTTTGGATTTTTGCCTGTATCGTAGTATAGCGGAACAGTAAGAAACTGAACCTCGTATACTGGCTTGTGCGTAGTGGTGTTGTAATAAATAAGATCTATGTTACTTGCACTTAAAGCGGATGCCGTGATTGCTGAAATCGTGAGTAACGTTAGCAGTACACCGGCAGTAAAAATAATGTTTAACCTGCTCTTCATAGTTTATCGATGTTTTACACGCTCTATAAACTTTACTATTTAGATATTTAAAATAATTTATATTTTATTATTATTTTGAATTCTGCTCATGTAAAAATAAAAATGCCACTGCGGAGATAATTAGCGCCCCACCGGCAAGTTGCTTTGGACTTAAAACTTCTCCAAAAAATATGTATCCAAAAAAACCGGCAGAAACAGGCTCAATCAGGGCTGAGATTGACGATTTTCCTGCACCACAACCTTTTATTCCATGATTGAACAAAATAAATGCAATTGCTGTTGGTATCAAACCGAGACCGGCTATCCAAGGCAGACTGCTTGGAGGTGGCAATCCAAAAGTGATTGCGGGGGAGAGCATAGCAGAGGACAGTGCCAAATAAGCAAAAGTTATGTCTATGGATGTCATTTCAAGTCTTGCTTTTTTCATAAGTATAAAATATAGAGCATAACAGATTCCAGCAAAAAAACCAAAAATATCCCCTTTCGAGAATTTGTTTGGAGAGATAACGAGCAATAATCCCAAGAGTCCGAACAGAAGAGAGACATAACCACCAACGCCAACATCCTCTCCCGCAAGTATAGATAGCGGGACTGTATAGACAGGTGCCATATACAGCAATAAAGCTGCTGTTGCGGCTTTCGTCAGTTGTATTGATGCTATGTAAAGCACTATTGTTGCTGTGTTGATGATCGTTATTAAAATTACAAGTCTCCAGTTCCTAATTTCAGGCTTTTCCTTCATTAAAATTATAAACAAGGATATAAATATAAATCCTGATAATAATCTGAAGAACGAAATCTCAACAGGATTAATGTGCAAGTTTCTAACAAAAACTGGTAGAGATCCCATCATAATAGCTCCAGCTACGATAAATAAACAATCTCTCATTATCCGCACCTGAACATCAATCAATGCAGATCAATGCACCATTTGTGCAGACTTCAACGCACTTCATACAGAGGTTGCACTTTTCATAGTCTATTTTAACGGCTCTTTCACCTTCAAAGATTATGGCATCTCTTTCACAAACATCCCTGCATGCACCGCAAGCTTTACAGCCCATAATGGCTATGTACATGCAAGCATCTCAGTCAGAGGATCTTATCAATCTTGCTATCTCGTCAAATCCTATGTAAATGTGATTTTCATCCAGAATCAGAGCAGGGACATGCGTTAAGCCGTACGCTATTCCAAGTTTTAATCCCTCATCACTTGTAACTGACACTTCCCTGAATTTTACTCCAGCTTTTCTTAGCAGATCCTTGACTTTTGTGCATTCTGGACAGTTTGGAGATGTAAGAAGTAGCATTTAAATCACCTCACGAATATATTGTTACTACATCCCCATCTTCAACCCTGTGATCCAGACCAACCCTCTGTCCGGGAAATCTAACTGAATTTCCCCAGACCTTAGCATATCTGAACTTCTGTACCATATCTCTGTGCAATTTTTTGCAAACATCTTTTACAGTTGCTCCCTTTCTGAGCACCATTGGCTCACTCTCGGGCTTCCTGCCCGGTGGTTTTAGGTAAATTCTTACAAATTCAAGTCTTTCATAAATTTTTTCTTTTAACTCTTCAAGATTTATATTCTTTTCTGCAGATATGAAAACTGCACCGCTAAACTGTTTTCTCAGTTCTTCAACGTAACTCTCATCAACTAAATCTATCTTGTTTATAACCTCTATAGCGGGAATATAAACTCTATTGCCCTGAATTGCATCTATGAGTCTATCTATGGTTATATCTTCTCTGAGTATTACATCGGCGTTGTGAATTCTATACTCTCTGAGTACTTCTGTTATTGTCTCTTTACTTATAGAAATAGGTGTTGTGTGTGTTATGTTTATACCACCTCTAACCTTTCTCTTTACTACAATCTCGGGTTTTTTCTGGTTGATCCTTATTCCTGCTTCGTAAAGTTCCTTTTTAACAAGATCAATCTGATAAACGTTGAAAACGTCCGAAACAATTAGTATTAGGTCGGTACTTCTTATAGCCGATATTACTTCCTTTCCTCTACCTCTACCCCTTGCAGCACCCTCCACAATCCCCGGTACATCCACAATCTGTATCTTAGCTCCTTTATACTCCAGCATTCCCGGAACAGGCTTTAAAGTTGTGAATGAGTAATCAGCAACCTCACTTTTGGCTCCAGTTAGTTTATTGAGGATGGTTGACTTTCCGACAGATGGAGCTCCAACGAGAACTGCTGTTGCGTCACCCTCTTTTTTTATGGAAAACTGCTGGTAACTTCCTTTTTTATGCTCCTTTTCAACCTTCTCTTTGAGTCTTGCAAGCTTGGCTTTCAGTCTGCCTATGTGATGTTCGGTTGCCTTGTTGTATGGAGTTCTTCTGAGTTCTTCTTCGAGGGCTTTTATCTGCTCTTCTACTCCCATTCAACTGAGAGGGGGTATAGCACTGCTATTAAAATATCACGTTAGGTGAGAACGAAAACAACAAAATTTTCATAAGCAGTCTCAGGGATCAAACTTCATGAAGAAGCTTGTAGTTATGAGTGGAAAGGGAGGTGTTGGCAAATCAACTATTGCTGCAAATCTCGCATTTGCTTTGAAGAAAAAAGGTTATAAAGTTGGTTTGCTGGATTGCGACGTTCACGGGCCATCAATTCCAAAACTACTCGGATTGGAAAATGTAAGGGGATTGGAGGCAAAAGAAGGTAAAATTAAACCTATTGACGTGCAGGGAGTCAAAGTATTTTCAATGGGATTTATGCTGCCAAGCAGAGATACTCCAGTTGTTTGGAGAGGGCCTATAAAACACAAGTTCATAGAAGAGGCTTTAAACAACGTTGACTGGGGAGATATTGACTACCTTGTAATAGACCTGCCTCCCGGAACTGGAGATGAAGTTATCAGCATTGTTCAGCTTGCAAAGCCGGATGGGAGCGTTATAGTTACAACACCTCAGAGTGTGGCAATTGAAGATGTCAGAAAAGCAATAAACTTCTCGATACATGCAGGTATTCCAGTTATAGGATTGATAGAAAATATGAGCGGAATGATATGTCCTCACTGCGGTAAGGAGATTGAGATTTTTGGAAGCGGTGGGGGTAAAAAACTTGCCGCTGAGATGGCAGTTCCGTTTGCTGGGAATTTACCCGTTGATACAACCATCTTCAAGAGTGGAGAGGATGGGAAACCTTTTGTTGATCTCAACTCCCCAGCTGCAGAAACATTTAGCAGAATAGTTGACGGTCTGCTTGAAAATCTCGAGATGGTGAAAGAAGAGTTAAGAAGACTTGAAGAGAAGGCTAAAAAAGCTAAGAAAGATGCTGAAAAAAAGCTTGAAGAGTTGAGAAAGAAGAGTGAAGCTGAAAAACAATCGTGATGTTGCACAATAAAAGATAAATAATAATTCAAAAAACAACTGTACAGGGTGATGGTATGAAAATTGCAGTTCCAACAGAAGGTAGAGGCGGTCTCAACGATTTAGTTTCAATGCATTTCGGCAGGGCGGCAACGTTTACGGTATACGATACTGAAACTAAGGAAGAGTACGTTATTCCGAATACATCAGAACACTTTGGCGGTGTGGGTACTCCGCCAGAACTACTGGCAAAGGCGGGAGTTGACGTTGTTGTATGCGGAAATTTAGGTCCAAAAGCAGTATTAGCCTTTGAAAGATTTGGGATAAAAGTTTACGTTGGTGCAACCGGAACAGCGAAAGATGCAATAAATGCATTTCTGAGTGGTATCCTGCAACCCGCAAGCCTTGATACCGCATGCCCAGACCACAGACATCCATTTTTTTAGCTTCCATTTTTAATTTTTTTTAAGTCGAACTGTAAGAATTTTAAATCATTTTCGAATTAACGATATTACTACCAGCTAAAAATATTTATCAAATTAGAAACTATCGCCTATTTTAGTATTTCACTGTTTTTTAAATTTCAATAAGATGATTATTTTAATTATTTTGAAAAATAAAATTAAAAAAATTT
>QNXS01000025.1 GCA_003978865.1 Archaeoglobus sp.
TCCTCAAGTATTTTTATCTCTGTCTCTCTGTTTATCGGGTTGGTTTCTCTGTAGTAATACCACCAGCACCAACCTCTACCCCTTCCAAAGTACTTCCATCCGGGTCTCTCCCACGGTGGAAGATGGCTCCATGGTCCAAATCCCGGATACCTTGGCATGAACATCACCTCCACATCTTTTTGTGAATATATATTCATTTATGTATTTTAATCTTTCGCTCAACTCTATAAACGTATAGCTCTTCCAAGAAAAGTCTCCTCCTCAAAACAACGTCTGCAGTGTACCCAAGATCCGAGCAAGCTCTTCTGAATGCACTGTTATCTGATATAGAGGATAAAACTAACATTGCTCTTCCACAATCTACCATAACTTCGTCCAACCTGCTGAGAAATCTTACCGCTGTCTCTATACCACCTCTACCACCGTCTATTGCTACATCGATCCAGTCATTTTTCTTCTCCCAGTCCTCAAGTTCGAGGTATGGTGGATTAAATATGACAAGTGTAAAAATCCTTTTTAGACCAAGAAATAAATCTGTTCTAATAACATCAATACCCCAACGCTTAGCCTCTTTAACAGCGAAAGGAGAAATATCGGTTGCAACAATTCTCTTGCATTTCCCGGCTAAATTCTTTGCAATAAAACCACTTCCTGTACCAACTTCAAGAACAGTATCTGATGGTTTAAGCTCTTTTATAACAGCTTCAAGTAGCAATTCTGAATCCTCAGCCGGTTGATATACGTAACCTTTCATTTCAGCTAAAAAACTCGATAGCCTTAATCTCCATCAGGGGGTACCCGTTCTTCCAGCTCATTTTTGCTTTCACTCTGCACCTAAGTTCATTCCCGCAAACAACGCTGACATTTATATCAAGCATTTCTGGAGATAGGCTTGTATATCCAAAACTTGAAATTTTCTCTCTAAGCTTTCTTCTGTTTATTCTAACTCTGACATCCTCAACAAAAGGTTGAAGACTTATACAGCTTTCTATAACAGTTTCAACATTACTCACGTTTTTTTCACTTACAGGCAAGCCGACAAACTGATGAAGTGCTGCTCCAAGCTTTATTCCTGCTTCAAATCCTGCTATTGCGGCAATAGTCTCTTTTTTCACTTAAACCACCCCAAGAGAGGTTGTAGAACGTATACAATGCAAAGTACGAGTAGAAGATACACTCCGTAAAGACTGAATATAGACCCAAGTACAGCAAAACCACCTAAAAATAGCAGTCTGCTATCTCTTATTTTTGGAAACTTCAGGTCGCAAATCATTGCGAGTGATAACAGCAGTGATATAGCAATCAATATATCTTTTCCAACATTGATTTTTAGAATACATGTAAGGATTAAAGCTGATGCAGTTGTTGGCAATCCTATAAAATACTTGGATTTGACAACATTAAATCTTGCCAGTCTGAGGGCTGAACAGGTAACGTAGATAGCAGCAATAATTACGAGTACTGGGCTGAATTTGAATTTTTTTACAAGAAAAAAAGCTGGTAAAACACCGAAAGATATTAAATCAGACAGAGAGTCAAGCTCCTCTCCAATCTCGCTATTACCCATACGTCTTGCAGTCATGCCATCCAATCCATCAAAAATAGCTGAAATAAAAATAAATGATAAAATGCCGGTTAGAATTCCAGCAATTCCGGAGGTTAAATTAAGAATTGAGAATACATCTGCGAAGCTTAATTTTTTATAGATGCTGAACATCTTCCCACCTTTTTTGCAACGTTTTCTCCAGCTTTTATTTTTTCTCCCTTTACTCTAACAAATTCAAATCCATTTGGTACTTCAAGAATAACTCTCGATCCAAATCGGATCATACCAATCTTCTGTCCTTTTTCAACAAAATCACCCTCTTTAACGTGACATACTATCCTCCTTGCAAGAAAGCCAGCTATTTGAGTTACTTTAAATAAACCATCATCATTTTTAATCCATATTTCGTTTCTTTCTGCTCTTTCAACACTTCTTTTCCTCATGAATGCCGGGGGAAATGAACCAGTTCTATAAACAACTTTAACAACTTTACCGCTGACTGGGCTTCTATTTACATGACAATCAAAAATATTCATAAATATTTCAAGTCTCCTGTTACTTATGTAATCAACTTTTCCATCTGCAGGAGATACGACCTCACCATCAATTTTGCGGGGAGGATCTCTGAAAAAAATGGCTGAAACTGCTGTAAGTACAAATGACAGAGCAGAAATGTAAATATTGATAAAGGAGAAAACAAAACCTGCAACTAACTCTGCCAGAACTATTTTTCTACAACTACTCTCTATCACCCTCTCACCTGTGGATTGTTTTCCGCATTTCGTCCATTAGCGACCATATAAGTTCTTCGAGTTCTGGTAAAATTTTGAACACGGCATAAGCTATTAAGACAAGAGCAATAGTTGCCAGTATTTTTGATATTACATTGTGAGCTATATAAAAACTATTTTTACCAAACCAAGATCTCGCGTAGCTTGCACATACAAAGGCATCTCTGAGCAGATTTAAAAAATATATAACCGGAACGGAGACAAGAAAAGCTTTAATTTTCCTTTTAATGTTAGCTCTAATGCCAAGAGTTACTCCGGTAAAGAGGGCTATACTCTGAATGCCCGTACATGCAAGTATAAGTGTTACATGTTTTCCATCCATATATATTTTCCTCCCGACAGCAACCATGTTAAACCCAAATAACCTCCCGATAAAGGCACTCTGTTTTGCTACTTCAACCATCAAAAAGTATCCCAGATACGTAAATGCAAATATAAAATAAACTGCTATTGACAGTATAGAGAAAGCTGTTGTGTCGATAAACACTTCAAGTCTATCAGTCTTTACAACTGCTAATGACATCCAAGTAAAAACTGCAAATGCAGAAACCATTATGAATGTATTGTAGTAGTCGCCTATACTGAGATAGTGAGGCAAATTAAAAAGCCAAGCAATCCCAAAAAGAAACCAAGCCACAGCTCCAACAAACCTGCTTCTGAAGTAAACGAATGCAAGCATAAAGATCAGAGATATGAGAGCAACAATAGTGAATCCGAAGTGAAGCTGAACAGCCATATTCTGACAGGTGGCTATTTTGTTTTAAATTTTTCCCAGTGGAAAATAACATAAAAAAATCAAATTACAAAAAATGATAAACAAAACAGTATAATACTACTCCGCAAATTCTTCAACCATGCTCGCTGTGAATAAACTTGAACTTATTTCAAGGAATGCGGTAGAGATAGTAACGGAAGAGGAACTCAGAGCACTTGTAGAGAGTAAGAAAAAACCAAGAGCATACGTTGGTTATGAGCCGAGTGGTGAAATTCATCTCGGACACATGATGACCGTAAATAAACTGATGGATCTGCAGAATGCTGGTTTTGAAGTGGTGGTTCTACTTGCTGATGTTCATGCATATCTGAATGAAAAGGGAGATTTTGATGAAATAGAAAAAATTGCTGAATATAACAAAAAAGCATTTATAGCTCTTGGTTTGGATGAGAGCAAAGCCAAATTTGTTCTTGGAAGTAGTTACCAGCTTGAAAAAGATTACACTCTTGACATCTTAAAAATGGCAAGAATAACAACCCTGAATAGAGCCAGAAGAAGTATGGATGAGGTTAGCAGAAGAAAGGACGATCCCGTTGTTTCCCAGATGATATATCCACTTATGCAGGCTCTTGACATAGCACACTTACGCATCGATTTAGCTGTTGGAGGAATAGACCAGAGAAAGATTCACATGCTTGCAAGAGAGAATCTGCCAAAACTCGGGTATCCTTCTCCAGTGTGTCTCCATACGCCCATTCTTCTGGGACTTGATGGTCAGAAAATGAGTTCTTCTAAGGGAAACTACATATCTATCAAAGATAGTGAGGAAGTCGTTATCAAGAAACTGAAAAAAGCCTACTGCCCTGCTGGGCGCGTGGATGGAAATCCAGTAATTGAAATAATGAAGTATCATATATTTCCAAGATTTGAAAAGGTTGTTGTGGAGAGGGAAGAAAAGTTTGGGGGAGATGTTGAGTACAGTAGTTTTGATGAATTAATCAAAGATTTTGAGTCCGGTAAATTGCATCCAGCCGATTTAAAGATGGCTGCTGCAAAGTATTTAAATAAACTTCTTGAAAACTCAAGAAAGAAATTAAATTAAAAGGAGGTGGTTGCTTGACAGAGGAAGTAGTACGTGTGAGGTTACCTAAAAAAGAGAAAAATGAAATGTTTGGGATAGTAGAATCCATGATGGGTGCAGGACATATAATGGTCAGGTGTGAGGATGGTAAAGAAAGACTTGCGAGAATTCCCGGAAAAATGAGGAAAAGGATTTGGATAAGGGAAGGAGATGTTGTTATAGTCGTTCCTTGGTCATTTCAGGATAACAGGGCGGATGTTGTTTGGAGGTATACAAATCCTCAGGTTGAATGGCTTGAAAGAAAGGGCTATCTTAGGTTCTGATTTAATAATTAATTCATTAATTAAGCTTATTAAATGGTAAATGGTTAAAACCTAAAAAAGTAAAAACGCTCAGGAGATTGGAGTTTTAACCATCGCTATAAGATTTTTCAAAAATTTTAGAGAATTTATATCTCTAAAAAATGGATCAGCTAATATAACTCCATTAAATTTTGATAGACTTTTAATTTTATTTGCCACATCTCTTAAATTACCACTTATTGTGAAATTTTCAAGTAAAGTTTTTTCATATTTTTTAACGACGTCACTTCTTTCCAGCTTGGAGTTTGCTATCATTCTGTAAACATCAACAGACATAACACTGTTATACAAGCTCTCAAAACCAAATTTTTTTGCAAAGTTTTCGTTGCTTCCAGCAACAAGTAGAGCTGCAATCAGCAATTCATCAACCATTTTGCTTGGCAGAATTAGAGATGGGCCTATTGGTAGTATTTCCTCCCAGTCAAGCCCTTGGATTATCCACTCTATAAACTCTGTTTTAATGTAGTTTGGCATAAGTCTCGGTGTCATTTTTAGAGTTTTAAATTTCTCAAAAGCTTTTCTTGCCATCAGCCTACCAGAACATCCAACATAAACTTTTTTTGCATTTATGTTTAACTTCTCAAAACAGAGTAAAGTTGTTTTCATTGATTCATACCCTTTTCCTCCGGGTATTATGCAAATGTCGTACTTCTTTACAAGCTTTTCAATACTCCTTTCCGGTTTTACTATCAAACCGACGTCCAGTGATGTGTATTCTTCAACAACCTTTGCCACTTCCGTGGGCTTTCTGAACAGGTCAAGTTCTCCAGCCCAGACTTTCTTCACTCCTGATTTTTCAATTACTTGTGCTATGTTTGCTATTTCTTCTTCACAAAACCTGCTGCTCCAGTTTAAATTTACCTCGATTCTCATAATTTTGAAGATTACCAGTCGAGCAATCTCTTTACACCTTTACCCGAAAATTTACCTTTAGTTTTATCTACATCAACCCCTGCGTTTTTTACAGCTTTCTTTGGTTCTTCAACGTCTCTCTCTATTTCGCTAAAAACACTTGGTCTATAGCCAAGCCTGTCTCCATACATCTGAACAACGAGTTTGGCTGCAAGTCTTGCCAGATCGTACGTTTTGTCAACAAAATCTTTTTCAACTTCTTTTATTCTGTCGTTTCTTCTATCCACAAAGTACGGGCAGAATAAACATTTGTACGGTGTTATCGGTTCCGGTTCTCTTTCCTCAAAAAGATCGCTGAATACCTCTCTTGCACAGTGCCTTCCATCGCTGTATTTGCAGTACTTTATCCTCTCAGCAGCACATTGATTAGCAATCCTTAAAAACTCTGAAATCTTTCCAGATTCCTGTCTTCTTCGTAGAAAATACCAGTCTAAGAGAGATAGTATAAACTCCGATGGTGTTATACCCGACCTTTCGCACTTTTCGAGTAAAGCCTGTTCTATATCTGGGGGCACATCCACAGTTATCTTCACAACACTTAGTTTGAATTTGGTAGATTTAATACTTTGCCAAGATCAGATAACTTTAAAGAGGTACAATCTTAAGCGTTCTATCGTAGCAGAAAATACCAAAACTGCAGATACCTACTATTTTACCACGTGTCTTGGTTAGCAGTTTGGCTTCTCCATCTACAACTCTAAAAACTTCTTTATTTGTTGCAACGAAAATTTCATCTTCTCTGTAAAACACATATTTTACTGTATCATTGAATTTAGCTTTCCAGACTTCATTTAAGTTTTCGTCTAATATACGTACTGTTTTACCAGACATTAAGCATAAATTCATACCATTCCCACAGGTTTTTGCAAACTCACACGGTACTGTGAGCACTCCATTTGAAAAATCTGTTTGTTTAGAACACACAACTATTTTATCCTGAAATTCACATACATCACTAACTCTACACTCCCTGCTGTAGATGAGCTTTCCTTGCTTAGAAAAAACGCTAAAGGAATTATCTGTCAAGACAGTTATTCTGCTCCCTGCAAATACTTTCAATACGTCCCTGTTGAATCTGTGACTGAACAACCTCTTTCTCCTGAACGTGTAAGCATAAACATAGTCATGCATAAATTGAGTTGATACCGCAATAAATCCATCTCCTATTGATACAGAAGTTACATCTTCCGGTCTCCATCCAAGACTGACTACTGTGGCAAATTGGTGTTCCCAGATTTTATTTCCTTCACTTGTCATTAAGTAAAGCTTTCCATCCATAAAGTTTGTTCCAGCTGCAACATATCCTTTTTTAGCATCTAAAGCTGTAATCTTTACATCAGAATATGGATCTTTGTAGAATGTCGTTATAAAACATTTTTTCCATCTCAATCCATCGCAACCTATACAGTAGAGTGTGTTCCCACTTGCCACAAAAGCAAGCTCTTCTGTAAAGGCAATCAAATCCGGGTTTATTTTGAACTCCATCAAATTCACCCAAAATAAAAAAATAGATATATTAATATATTTAGCCTAACGTGCTTAACTGCGACCAGTACCATCCAAGTACAAAGACTGACATTATAAATCCAAGCACAACGTTGACTATGGCTCCTGAGGAGAAAGCAATCCAAGGTTTCTTTCCGGTTGCTGCAAGTTCTCTAAATCTCGTAGTTAGTCCTATGCTAAAGAACGTAAAGATAAATGTCCACGTCCTCATTGTTTTTATAGGACCTATCAGAAGAGGCTTCATATGGTGCAGGTAAACGTTGAGTGGGACTCCTGCAGTTATTACAGTCATCACTACAGATGCTGCAAAGAAACCAAGAACGAACTTTGGAAATCTCCACCATATTTCCATTGCAGATGGTTTTTCTCCTGTTTCTGCGACCTCCCACTTTGTTGTAGCAATTATTGCCATTGCAAATGCCCATAGACCAATCCACATGTCTCTGCCTATGACTTTCATTAGTGTAAATGCCCAGATGGCTACATCCGCTCCAAATCCGTACATGTGTTGATACATCAGACCATACTGCATCGCTGCTGCAAATCCTGCAGCATCTGCAAACTCAGAGGTACCAACCCATGCTCCGACAATTCCCGGATGTAAGTGCAGTGCCCAACCAATGTACGGTATAACAAAAATCATCACTATTGCCCAAACTACAACACATGTTATACCCATTGCTGCATGTTCTTTCTTAGCTCTTACGGCTGCTGCCATTGCTATAGATGCTGAAACTCCACAAACAGCACCTCCGGCACCAAGCACGGCTGCAAACCTTTTGTCGAGTTTGAGTATCTTAGCTCCTACAAAGTATATTACCAAAAATGTCGATACAGCTATCGTTGTCGCCTGAGCAAAAGCTACAGGTCCTGCGTAAACAATTAGCATAAAT
This sequence comes from Archaeoglobus sp., assembly GCA_003978865.1. Classification (GTDB taxonomy): domain Archaea; phylum Halobacteriota; class Archaeoglobi; order Archaeoglobales; family Archaeoglobaceae; genus WAPX01. Next base: position 7,807 of record QNXS01000025.1, read on the forward strand.
GGTAGAGTTGCTCCAAGCAAAACTATACCTGTTTTGATATAGTATTCCACTCTGAATCCAGCATCCATCCATCTTGGCAGTCTCACAGCATTGCCTATTATAAGCCCGACTATCAATGCAAGTAGTGGTGCTTCGAGGTTATAGTGATGAGCCATCTCGTTCGCTGAAAACACGGCTATCAATACTGAGACTATGTACACAAATATAAATGATGGAACAAACTCACTAGGTTTAAATCCAAGTATGGCACTGCTTATCGTGAAAGCTACGAACCAGAAGGCAAAATTCGCGAGATACCACAGCCCGTGCTGCTGAAAATGCTGGGCTAATGTCTTCCAGCCTTCTGCTGTGAAACTCCATTTTGGTGGGTATACTGCCAGTGGCTTCAGTGTTAAACCATTGAAGTAGAGTATGGCTGCTACTGCTATTACAAGAAATGCTATCCATACTGCCCACCAGTCCTCTGTTTTCCAAAGTGTTTGTACTCCTCGTACAACCTCTACTTTTTCATCGTCTGGCATTGGTTTTTCACCTCCACTTCAAAATTTTGTGGTGTCAATTAATATTGCAATATCGTCAGAAAAACTGTCAAACACTGTCAATGGTAAAGATATTTTGCAGAAAATGAAAATGGTAATCCATGAACGTAATAATCCTTGGTCCAGCAGGAAGCGGGAAGAGTACTCTCGTTCGTTCACTACTTCACTTTCTCAAAGAGAGAGAATACGACGTTAAAGCTGTAAACCTTGATCCAGCATCTCCTCCAATTTATGATGCATTCAAGAACGTTAGAGACTTTGTCAAAGTGGAGAACGTAATGAGAAGAGAAAACCTTGGTGTGAACGGAGCGTTAATAAAATCAATGGATATAGCTTTAAATTATATTGATAAATTAATAGTTAATTCGGATTTTACATTGTACGATACTCCCGGACAGATGGAATTATTTATATATCTAAATTCAGGAATTGAAATCGCAAGGAAAATAGCTGAATCAAGTTTGAGTATCTGTGTTTTTACTGTAGATGCTACGGTTGCAGTAACTCCAGAAAATTATGTTTCAATACTTGCCCAGAATGCTGTTGTTTCGCTGAGATTGAGCATACCAACGTTAACAGTTTTTAACAAAGTTGATATAGCAGAAGTTCCGACAGTTGAAGATGTTAAACGCAAGCTAAAAGAAGGAGGAACGCTTTCAGAGCTTATGGAAGGATTGCTGGACTTTCTTAACTTAACAACCGCAAATTACCGGATTATAAGTATATCTGCCAAGAATGGTGAAGGTTTGGATGACCTGCTGGGTGCCATGAATGAAGTGTTTTGCTCCTGTGGTGATTTGAGCTAAGAGGATAAGCTTTAAATTACACGGTAACATAAACAACTCAGGGGCCCGTGGCTTAGCATGGATAAAGCACCGGCCTTCTAAGCCGGGGATCGCGGGTTCAAATCCCGCCGGGTCCGCTTAACATTTTATTTGGCAATTTCACTCTAAGTAGAACTTCGTTAACACTTTCAGCTTCAGCTAATACTCCGTGTGGCGTGATTACAGCACTTTTAACTCCAAATTTTCTGCCCTTGTAAACAGCAGTTCTCGAAGTTTTTGCTATAACAACCCCGTACTTTTGCGCTATTTTTAGAGAGACTGGGTGCCCCCTAACTGTTGGATGATCTGGTGAGCTCATGGAAATTGGTAGAAAGATTATCTTTGCCTTTCTACAAACTGATTCTACTACATTTTTATTCAGACAATCAGCACAGACCATAATTCCTGCTTTAACAGAGAAATTGTCCATGCCAATTCCAAAAGAAATTGTACTTTCTCCCGGTGTTATACCCGCCCTCACTTCATCGTCAACAATGTTTATTTTTCTATATTTGGCAGCAGTATGTCCTCTCCAAAGCACGTAACATGTATTGTAGTAATGCTCATCTTTCTCTACTACCGTACCAGCTACGATGTAACCATTAAATTTCCTGCTTGCTCTCTTAATTTCTTCTATGACCCACCAAGTTTCATTGTAAGCTTTTTCAGCAGCCTTACTTCCAAATTTCTCTACAAGTTCTTTAAAAAATCCGAGCGGATGTGCAAAGAACTCTGGAATGCATAAAACATCAACATCAGCCTTTTTAATGCAATTAACAACGGCTTTAACGTTGTCTTCTATACTTTCTCTGTCTTCCATCTGATACAATCCGACAAGCATATGCAATATTGGGGGGAAGTGTTTAAATTGTTTTGACATGTTATCAGATTAAATGGTCAGAGTTGTTTTTGCTGTCTGGAATAGTCAGTTCATGGAAGAAGCAGCAAAGCGAATCGGACATTTACCAGATATTGACATTGTTGTGAGAGATATTCAAAGTTTGAACTGGAGAAATGATTGCAAAGATTTGCTCAAAGAGATGGCAGACCTTTATGTAATATATCAGATGGGCAGGGGGGATTGGGAGAAGGAAGTTGCTAAAAAAGCAAAAATACTCGCTTTCAAATCAAGTGTGGATCGTTTTTCTGTTGTAAAACCCGAGGAGGCATTGTACAAAGAACTTTATATGTATCTTGCCTACGATGGAATAGAAAATCTGAAAAACTTCATTCTCAGATGTGTGGAAATAGCGTGCAAGTTGCGCGGGAAGAGAATAGATTTGAAACTGAACATTGAAAAACCTGTGAAGATGCCTTGGAATGGAATTTACCACCCGAACAGTGAGGTTTGTTTCAACAGCTATGAGAGTTATATAAAGTGGTATACTAAAAATAGAAAAAAGTATGATAAAACGGCTGCAATACTGTTTTACAGGGCAAGGTACCTCTTCAAAAACACAACTCACGTTGACTGTCTAATAGAGGAACTCGAAAAAAGAGAGATTATGCCAGTACCTGTTTTCTGCCTGACTTTTCCAGACAAAGAGGCTGGAATGCCGGGGGTTGAGCATGCGATAGAGAAATACATTCTTCCAGCAAAACCGGATGTTCTGATATGGGGGCTGTACTTCAGAGTTAGCAGGGATATTGAACTTCTGAGAAAGTTAAATGTCCCGATTTTGAACGCTATAGAACTGTACTCAATGTCACCGAGTGAGTGGAAAAAAAGTGAAGGTATGAATCCAACAACGCTATCAATGGCTGTTGCAATGCCCGAATTTGATGGAACTATCAATCCCACCGTTTTCTCGGGAGAAATTAGAACTACGAAAATTCTCAGGGCGGTTCCAATTAAAGAAAGGGTCATAAGAGTCGCTGAACAGGCAGATAGATGGATAAAACTAAGAAGAAAGAGTAATGACAAAAAAAAGATAGCTATAATTCTCCACTGTTCAAACATCGGAAACAGTGAGGCAAATTCAGGTACAGCTCTGGGGCTTGATAGCTTTGAAAGCGTTGTAGAAATTCTGAAGGCAATGAAAAAGAGAGGTTACAGGGTAGAATTGATATCAAAGGATGAGTTAGTAGAGGGAATGAAAGCTTCTTGGCGAGGAAATTGGAATCTTGGAAAAGAGTGGCTTGAAGTTGACTACGAATTTGATTCTCTACCTGAGAAACTGAAGAAAGATCTGACAGAAAACTGGGGAGAGAAACCAGAAAAATGTGCAATTCCCGGAATGTGGCTCGGAAACGTGTTTGTTACAGTTCAGCCACTCAGATCTGAAAACGAAGACCACAAACTCATTCACAATCCTGTTCTTCCTCCACCCCACAATTATCTTGCTTTTTACAGATTTATGAATGAATTTGATGCAATATTACATGTCGGGAAACACGGAAGTGTGGAATGGTTACCGGGAAAAAGTTGTGGTTTAAGCAACGAATGCTATCCGGATGTCTGTTTACGGAGTGTTCCAAATGCCTACATATACATTGTGAATAATCCGGCAGAGGGGACTCAGGCAAAGAGGAGAGGCTACTCAACAATACTTGATCACCTTCCACCTGTAATGGAAAGTGCTGAACTGTATAGCGAACTTGAAATTTTGATAGAAGACTATTTCAAAGCAAAAAGTAGAAATCTCATAAATCAGATATCAGTTTTGAGAGAGAAGATACTAAGCTTAGCAAAGAAGCACAGATTCTGGGACGGTAGGTCTGAGGTAAGAAGTTTTGACGAGTTCGTCGAGGAGTTACACTCAAATCTTCAGAATCTCAACTGCTCCATGTTTAACGTTGGTCTTCACACTTATGGAGTTGTAAAAGATCCGGAAAAAATAGCTCTATCCGCTGTTAGACCCGAAATCAAACTTTGTGTGGAGAATCCTTCAAAGAGAAAAATTATAAGAGATGCGTTCATTGAAATTCTTTGTTGGCTCAGAAGATCGGAAATAAGTAAAGATGGCGAAGATGAGAAAATTGTAAAGGAGATCAGAGAGAAAATCAAAAAATTTGGAGAAATCGAAGAGCTAAAATCTGAAGAGTTCGAAAAGTGCATCTTCAAGGGTATAGAAGTCCTTTACAGGTTAGAAAGGACGAAAGAACTTGAGAATTTACTCAATTGCTTTGAAGGGATGTTTGTTGAACCTGCACCATCTGGAGACCTGACCAAAGGGAGAATTGAAGTTATTCCTACCGGTTTCAATTTTTATTCGATAGACCCAAAAGCAATTCCAACGAAGAGCGCTTGGAAAGTTGGTAAAAAACTTGCAGAACTTCTTTTAAATAAATACATGGACGAGGAAGGAAGGCTTCCCGAAACTGTAGCGTTCATCCAGTGGACGAGTGACCCCATGAATACAGATGGTGAACAAATAGCTCAGATTCTGTATACTCTTGGTGTTAGACCTGTGTGGGATGGAAGAAAGGTTGTGTCTCTCGAAGTTATTCCTCTGAAAGAACTCGGAAGACCAAGAATCGACGTATTTATCAGAATTAGCGGATTGTTCAGAGACACATTCATGAACTTGGTTGAACTTGTGGACAGAGCTATTGCTTTAGTTGCCTCTCTTAACGAGCCGCTTAGCATGAACTTCGTGAGAAAACATACGCTTGAAGGTGTTACACATAGAATCTTCGGGGATATGCCCGGAGCTTATGGAGCGGGCGTGAACCATGCCATAAACAGCTCGATGTGGGAAAACAAAGAAGAACTTGCAGAAGTATTTGTCGAATGGGGTATGTATGCCTATGGAAGAGGGATTTACGGAGAAGCAGACAGAGATGGGATGTGTAAAGCCATGAAGAAAGTTGATGTCGTTGTAAGAAACCACTATACAGATGAGTGGGATATCTTCAGCGATGACTGTCCCTATGCTTTTCAGGGAGGTTTGGGCATTGCGGTAGAAACTGTCAGGGGGAAAATGCCGAAACTGTACATATCGGATACGAGACCCAAACTTGGAGAAAAAGAGAGAATTGTAGGAATTGATGAAGAAGTGGAGAGAGTTGCAAGAATTAGCTTACTGAACGACCGGTGGATAGATGGGATGATGAAACACGGCTACAAGGGAGCGGGTGATATGATGAAAAGGATTGTCAACATGTTTGGGTGGGAAGTTACTGCTGATGCCGTAAAAGATTGGATATTTGAAGAAGTTGCAACTAAGTACGTACTCAATAAAAAAATGAGAAAATGGTTCCTTGAAAATAACCCGTATGCAGTGGAGGAAATCACAAGGAGGTTACTGGAAGCGTATCGCAGAGGACTGTGGGAGTGCGATGAAGAACTTATAGAAAAGATAGAAGATACGTACATGGAGATTGAAGGGTACTTGGAGGATTAACGCTCGTGGTACTCCTGAAGTGACTTTATAAGCATTACACCTTTTTTTATAGCCTCTATACCCATTACAGCAGCCTTTGCACCGCTGATTGTTGTTATATATGGTATGCCGTAGTCTACCGCAGCCCTCCGGATCATGTATCCTTCTGTCTTTCCTCTTTTTCCACTCGGTGTGTTTATTATCAGGTCTATCTGCTTGTTTATTATAGCATCAAGGATGTTTGGTCTGCCCTGACTTATCTTTTTTACAACCTTGGCATCAATTCCATGTTTCTTTAAAAATCCTGCAGTCCCATCCGTTGCAACAATATTGAATCCCAAATTTTTGAGCTTACTTGCAATCTCAACAATTTTGTTTCTGTCTGACTTCTTTACGCTTATAAATACTGTACCGTTCCTTGGTAATTTCATTCCCGCTGCAAGTTCAGCCTTGTAGTAAGCCATACCAAAATTACAGTCTATTCCCATTACCTCCCCTGTTGACTTCATTTCTGGGCCCAGTGTTGGGTCTACGCCCGGCAGTTTGATGAATGGAAATACTGCTTCCTTAACAGCTACATGTTTCAATCTGAGCTTTTCCTTAATTCCGAGCTCTCTTAGCTTTTTTCCACACATTAGTTTCGCCGCAATTTTTGCAAGCGGTATTCCAGTAGCTTTGCTTACAAAGGGCACCGTTCTGCTAGCTCTTGGATTTGCTTCAAGCACGTAAACTTTGTCATCTTTAACAGCGTACTGTATATTTATGAGCCCGACAACCTTCAATTCAAGAGCCATTTTTCTTGTATAATCTATTATTTTCTCAATTATATCGTCCTTTAACGTCTGTGGTGGAAGAACACATGCAGAGTCACCACTGTGGACTCCAGCCTCCTCTATGTGCTCCATTATACCCCCTACTATAACGTCTTCCCCATCACACAGAGCGTCAACTTCAACTTCCACTGCATCCTCAAGAAAACGGTCAATTAAAACCGGTTTTTCAGGACTGACCTCTATTGCCTCCTCCATGTACTTAATGAGGGTTTCTTCATCGTAAACGATTTCCATTGCCCTTCCTCCAAGTACATAACTTGGTCTTACGAGTACCGGATAACCGATTTTACCAGCTATTTTTATTGCTTCTTCAACGCTGAACGCTATTCCATTGTCTGGTTGTGGAATTCCAAGTTTCATGCACAAAACGCTAAATCTCTCTCTGTCCTCCGCTATATCTATTGAGTCAACTGAAGTTCCGAGTATTTTTGCCCCGCTACTTTCAAGTTGCTTTGCTATATTCAGCGGTGTTTGCCCCCCAAATTGAACGATTATTCCTTCTGCATCCTCGTTCTCATATATGTTCATGACATCCTCATGCGTAATTGGTTCGAAGTAAAGCCTATCTGATGTATCGTAGTCAGTTGAAACCGTTTCGGGATTGTTGTTTACCATTATAGTCTCATAACCTTCCTCGCTAAGGCTAAAAACAGCATGACAGCAACAGTAGTCAAATTCAATGCCCTGTCCTATACGATTTGGCCCACCGCCAAGTATTATTATCTTCCTTCTTTTACTTTTTTTTGCATCGTTCTCCTCCTCGTACGTTGAGTAGTAGTACGGAGTTTTGGCTTCAAATTCGGCAGCACAAGTGTCAACCATCTTAAAAACTGCAGATATTTTATTTTTCTTTCTGAACTCTCTAACATCCTTCTCACTAACACCAAAAATTTTTGCAAGCTGGACGTCCGAAAAACCGAGTTTTTTAGCCTTTCTTAAAACATCAACAACTTCTTTACACAGTCCTTTGCCTGCTATACTTTTCAAATAATTTTCAAAATTAACTATATTTTTTATTTTTTCAATAAACCATCTATCAATATGTGTAAGATTGCTTATTTCATCCAAGCTAAATCCAAGTTCTATTGCTCTCCTTATGTACAGCACTCTATCAGTGTTTGGTGTATTGAGCTTTCTTCTAACAGTATCTTCATCAGCCTTCTCCACATCCTTTTTCAGCTCAAGTCCATAAAGTCCAACCTCCAAGCTTCTCAAAGCTTTTTGGAGAGCCTCCTCAAAAGTCCTTCCTATTGCCATAACTTCTCCAACGCTCTTCATCTGGCTCCCGAGTGTCGAATCTGCAGTAGGAAATTTGTCAAAAGCAAATCTCGGAATCTTTACCACAACGTAATCTATGGTGGGTTCGAAACTGGCTGGCGTCTCTTTGGTTATATCGTTTGGTATCTCATCCAGAGTATATCCAACTGCAAGCTTTGCAGCAATTTTTGCTATAGGAAAACCCGTTGCTTTTGATGCTAAAGCCGATGATCTGCTAACTCTTGGATTCATCTCTATTGCTACAACTCTACCGTTTTCGGGATGAACTGCAAACTGTATATTGCTTCCTCCCGTTTCTACCCCAATTTCTCTGATAATTGCTATGGAATAATCCCTCAACCTCTGGTACTCCTGATCACTAAGAGTTTGAGCTGGTGCAACGGTTATGCTGTCACCTGTGTGAACTCCCATGGCATCAAAGTTTTCGATCGAGCATATTATCACGACGTTATCAGCAAGATCTCTCATAACTTCGAGCTCAAATTCCTTCCAACCAATTACTCCCTCCTCCACAAGAACTTGATTTATCATAGACATTTTTAGTCCGTGAGCTGTTATGTTTTTGAGTTCCTCCCTATTGTAAGCTATTCCTCCTCCAGTTCCTCCAAGAGTGAAAGCTGGTCTTACAACAACCGGATATCCAATTTCATCTGCTATTGCAAGGGCTTCTTCAACACTTTCAGCCACGTCACTTTTCGGAACATCTATTCCTATATTTCTCATACATTCTTTAAATAAGTCTCTGTCTTCCGCCTTTTTTATGGCATCAAGTTTGGCACCTATCAAACTTATTCCATATCTATCAAGCACACCTCTGTCACCAAGCTGAACTGCTAAATTTAGAGCGGTTTGCCCGCCAAGAGTTGGCAGAATGGCATCGGGTCTCTCTCTTTCCACTATTCTTTCAAGAACTTCCGCTGTGAGGGGTTCTATGTAAGTTTTATCAGCCATTCCGGGATCGGTCATGATCGTTGCTGGATTTGAGTTCACAAGAACAACGGTATATCCCTCTTCCCTCAAAGCCTTACATGCCTGACTACCAGAATAGTCAAACTCGGCAGCTTGACCTATTACTATTGGTCCAGAACCTATAACCATGATCTTTTTTATATCTTCTCTCTTGGGCATGAATTTTCACCTTTTTTACTTTTAATACTCCTCCAGCTTACTATCTTTTTGAGTTTTTGAGTTTTGTGATCATCTTAGAGAGAAGAACCTGAAATGATTAATAGATATAATTATTAATAATCATCAAAAGAAAATATATATGAGAAGATAGAACATTAGATTATGATGTTTCCTGCCCATAAGATGAATCTCATATCAGAAAAAACTGAAAATGTTTTAATCCGTCCTGCAGAAAAAAGAGATAAAGATAAGCTTGTAGAAATGTACGTAAATTTTCATCCAGAAGATAGATGCTTGGGACTGCCTCCAGTCTCAAAACCTGCAATAGAGGCTTGGGTTGAGTATATACTTGACATAGGTTTCTCATTTGTAGCTGAATTCAGTGGAAAAATAGTTGGGCATGTAGCTGTATTACCAGCAGGCGATGGAACTGGTGAGCTGTGTATATTTGTGCTTAGAGGGTACCAGAATAGGGGGATAGGACAAAAGCTTATGAAGAAAGCAATCGAAATGGCTAAAAGGAAAGGTATGAGAGGCCTTTTTCTAACCACATCCAGATGCAATGTTAGGGCAATTCATCTATTTAGAAAAATGGGTTTCAGAGTGGTTGATTCCTGCTACGACTACGAGATGTATCTACCACTAAAAGATGAAAAAATTTGTTAGCGACAAACTAAAAAATAAATACGAAAATGATAAAAAACCGCAAAGTATGAGTAGTTCAGTTGAAAATATTTAACGTGAAATTTACCTTACTTATACTGACAGCAGTATTCCTGTTGTGTAGCTTAAGCTCTGCTGAGAAAGTACCTTCGTGGCTGGATACAAACGAGAAGGGAATTGTCGCTTTATGTCCCAACCCATACGGTAGTGATAGAGCTGAATGGATAGCTATCAACCCAACTTCCCCATCTTATTTGCTATTCACAAATGGAAAAACATCGTGGAAAATAAAAGTTGATCCGGGTTTTAAAATACTTACAAAAAATACATCATTATTTCTAAAACAATTTCCCGATTTTTCCCGCTTTAAAATTATTGATGCAAAAATAATTCTGAGCAATTACAATGGAAACGTATCTCTTAATGGAGAATACTTCATTTACAAGAAAGCAGAATCGGGAGTTATATACTACAGAACTTCAGATGGCTGGATGTTAAGATATCAGGACTGGACAGACTTTAAGCCTCTAAGGATAACAACGAACTATACTTTGATTGAGACTCCTGCAAGTTACGTTTTTAAAGCTGATAAAGCTGTAGTTGTGTCATACATATACACATCAAACGGTGCTGATGCTGATAATATTAGCTACTACTTTGATGCACATCCTGTGGGAGGTATACCTAAGTTTGAATTTAATTTAAAAAATACTCACTTCCTGAAATCGAAATCTTACAGGTATTTTCACTACAAGTTTGGAGTTTTTCATAGCAACAAAAAAGGAGATTTTGCTGTTATAACTACAGAAAACTGGCACTGGTATAACAGAGGGTATGTGATAATTTTTAGAAGTGAAAGGGTAGTAAAGTATCTTCTTAGTATTATAAAGCATGACTCCGCCTACGCTGTTAAAGTCAGGCAGAGTAAAGGCGGAAATATAAAGAGAAAAATGTTAAATTTGAAGCAATTAAAATCGTCAGAGCCAGCAAGTTTTACTGGAAATGTATCGGTATTTGTAATGCCCGACAGAGATGAAGTTTTGCATCTCATAAGTTCTGCAAAGAAAAGGCTGTATATTGAAGTACCATACATAAAGTTGTATCCACATTTGTATGATGCACTAAAAATGGCATCTAAAAGAACAAAAATACTTATAGTTGTAGGTTCACCAGTAAAAATAAGAATGCACAATGTATCCGTCAAGTATTTTCCATATCCACTTCATGGAAAAGTGATAATTTCAGATAATAAAGTTCTTATTACCTCTGCAAATCTTGATAAATGTGGATTGGAGAGAAACAGAGAGATTGGAGTGGAACTCGATGGAAAGGCTTGTGAGTGGATGAGCAAGAGGTTTATGGAAGACTACTCTTTGAGTGTATCCGAGTTCAGAATTAACCGTACTACCTTTTTATTAGCGATACTGTTACTTTCATCGACTCTCCTGATAGTGTATCTATTAATTTCCGGTAGGATTTACGGTAAAAAGTGAATGAACAAAGTTTATTACACCTGTGAAGAACTTAGTTTGATGAGAACTGCTCTCGTGTTCCACAAATCATACCTTGAACATGAACAAACACCCACACACCCTGAAAGGAGAGAGAGGTTGGCATACACCTTAGATCAGTTCATGGAGGAGGGTATTTTTGATTCAAATTTTGTGAAAATAGTAAGTCCTGAAATTGCTACAGAAAAAGATGTACTTGCAGTTCACACTCAGAATTACCTTGATTTTTTGAAAAAGAATAGTAGGAGTGGGGGTGTAATAGACTGGGATACAGTAATTCCGGTGGGACTTTACGAGGGAGCTATGTTAGCCGCTGGAGGTGCTATTACTGCTGCAAAACTTGTGGCTGATGGGATTGCAGAAAACGCTTTTGCAATGGTTAGACCACCCGGACATCATGCCAAACCGCAAGTGGGTGCAGGATTTTGTTACCTGAATAACATTGCAATTGCTGTAAAGTGGCTTCAAAGAGAGAGGGGATACAGAAGAATACTCATTCTTGACTGGGATGCTCATCATGGAGATGGAACACAGTGGATATTTTACAGAGATCCAACGGTGCTTTTTATATCTCTGCATCAAATGCCACTCTACCCCGGAACAGGGTATCCAGAAGAAGTTGGGGAGGATGAAGGTGAAGGGTATACAATAAACGTGCCCCTGCCTCCGGGAAGCGGGGATGAATGCTATTTAATGATTTTTGAGGAAATTGTGAAGCCGGTAGCGTATGACTTCAGACCAGAACTGATAGCGATTTCTGCTGGACAGGACAACCACTTCACGGATCCGCTCACGAGCTTGGCTTTAACTGCGAGAGGGTATGCTGAGCTTATGAAAAGAACAAAAAAGCTTGCTGAGGAGTTATGCGATGGTAAAATGTTTGCCGTTCTCGAGGGTGGTTACAGTGTAGAGGGTGCACTTCCGTACACAAACCTTGCAATTGTCGCAGCTATGGCAGGATTAGATACTGAGTGCATACGAGAACCTGAAAACTACATGTCTCTGCTTAACTCGGTGCTTGACCCAAATGCAAAGTACAGAGTTAGATCAACTGTAGAAAAAGTAAAGAAAATTCAATCCAAATACTGGGGTTGTTTTATAAGATAAAAAATAAAAAAATAAAAAATAATTAGAAGGTGCTGTTATGCACGTTCCAGAAGTCGTAAAGAAGTTGTGGAATAAGTACAACCTACCCGAGAACGTGAGATTGCACAGCATTGAAGTGGCAAAACTTGCATTGGAGATTGCTGAAAAAGCTAAAGCTAATGGATACGATGTTGATCTTGAGGCTGTGAAAGTTGGGGCTTTACTTCACGACATAGGAAGGGTAAAAACTCACGGCTTAGAACACTTTGTTGTTTCGGGGGAGATACTTAGAAACGAGGGCATCGATGAAAAAATAACACGAATAGCTGAGAGACATTTCTCCTGCGGTGTTACTGCTGAAGAAGCAAAAACGCTTGGCTTACCAGAAAAAGATTTTATGCCTAAAACATTAGAAGAGAAAATAGTTGCATTTGCTGACAATCTAATATTTGACAGAAAAAGAGTAAGTTTTGATGAATTTTTCGAAAAACTGAAAGAGTTGAAGGACAATGTAGAACCTGAAAAAAGATGGGTTGTTGAAAATAGTTTGAAAAGAGCTTTAAAGATGAAAGAAGAACTTGAAAAAATTAGTGGAATGAGATTTTAGGAATGAATACTTAGGAGGCACATATATGAAGTATAGAATAACAAAAATAGAGATGAAGGATGAAAACAGTGTAGTTGTTTACCTGAAGCTTGCTGATAGAGAAGGATTTACAGCACCAAGTTTCGAAGATGCAATGAAAGACCCGTTCAGGCTTGTTGAGCTAAGCAAACAGATAGGAAATGCCTATGTCAGTTCAATTGCTGACGATGCCTATGTAACTCTTGACTACTCAGAGTACTGCGAGCTTGAACTCAAGGTTGGAGATTTTGTGGAGCTTGAGCTGAAGCCTTTGGGAACGTGAACTTAAAAAAGGTGTAGTAGTTTATGCCCGGCAGGAGGAGATGCAGAAGATTATATGCCGAATTTCCAGCATATCCCGGGTTAGTGGAGTTTACTCCAGAAGAACTTGAGGCTCTTAAACTTGCAGATATAGAAGGGTTAACACAAGTAGAGGCAGCTGATAAAATGGGTGTTTCCCAACCAACGTTTCACAGAATATTGAGAGAGGCAAGAAGAAAAGCGAGCATGGCTATAGTTGGAGGGACGTCCGTTGCTGTTTGTGGAGAAGTAATCAGGATTTTTACGTGCGAAAACTGCGGTTATACATGGAAAGAACCATTCAAATTAAGTATAAAAGATGTCGTCTGTCCGAGGTGTGGCTCTTCAATTCTACCTGTGACTCGTAGAAGAAGAAGGGGTAGGAGAGGTTGCTGGAAGTAAATTATTTGCCTAAATTATTCCACCCAAACCGAACTTCTGAACAGAAACACTCCTGCGGGTTTGTAGACTATGCTAATGTGTATTTTTGTTCTGCTGAGTATAACATGTTCCGATTTACAGTAACATGTTAGTTTGTCTCCGGGTGTTATATACTC